>JAISQR010000347.1 GCA_031274035.1 Treponema sp.
AGAGAAGCGCAAGGCTGAGGAAGCGCGCCTAGCCGAGGAGCGGCGCAAGGCGGAAGCGGCGCGTATAGCCGAAGAGAAGCGCAAGGCTGAGGAAGCGCGTGTAGCTGAAGAGAAGCGCAAGGCTGAGGAAGCGCGTATAGCCGAAGAGAAGCGCAAGGCTGAAGCGGCGCGTGTAGCGGAGGAAAGGCGGAGGGTCGAAGAGGCGCGCAGGGCCGAGGAGCGGCGTAAGGCTGAAGAAGCGCGTGTAGCTGAAGAGAAGCGCAAGGCTGAAGCGGCGCGTATAGCCGAAGAGAAGCGTAAGGCTGAGGAAGCGCGCCTAGCTGAAGAGAAGCGCAAGGCTGAGGAAGCGCGCCTAGCCGAGGAGCGGCGCAAGGCGGAAGCGGCGCGTATAGCCGAAGAGAAGCGCAAGGCTGAGGAAGCGCGCCTAGCCGAGGAGCGGCGCAAGGTGGAAGAGGCGCGAAGGCTTCAGGAAACGATGTTGGCGGTGAGCGATCTAGTCTCTCAGGGTAAGGACAGAATCCGTAAGGATGACTATGCCGGTGCGAAGGAAGCCTTTGACGAAGCCCTGAATCGTATGCCCCAAGGTCAGCCTAAGTTTGAAGCCCAAAACAAGGCAGAAATAGCAGATGCCTATTATGAAGGTTCCGTTAAAAGGCCGGATAGCACGGATGGCAAGAATGCCCGTACCCAGGCCCAGAATCTTGCCAATGATGCCGTAAAGAAAGACCCTAAACTGGCTTTACCCTATTTTACCCTGGGTAAGATAAGCCGCGACGCCCGTCAGTGGGATAATGCCGCGGCTAACATAAAAAAGGCCCTGGAGAATGATCCGAATAACTATACCTATGTCTATGAACTGGGGCGGGTACAGTTCAGCGGCCGTAAATTTGCCGACGCGCGCCAGTCCTTTGAGCGGGCAACGACGCTTAACCCCAAATCCGAGAGCGCCTGGTATAACTTAGGGGGAACCCTGCGTCAGCTTGGCCGTCAGGATGAAGCTCTGGCCGCTTACCGCAAGGCCGTCGGTGTTAAGGCCGATTATGCGGTAGCCCATCGTGAGATAGGCCGTATACTTGCAGGTAAGGGGGATACGTCCGCCGCGATCAATGCCTTCAATACGGCGCTCAAATACAACGCCGGCGATCTGGCCTCGCAGCGGGAATTGGGGGCGGCCCTGAGCGCGGCTAAAAACTATACGGCGGCGGAAACCGCGTTTGACCGGGCGCTCCAGGCAGAACCTAACGACGGTCAAACTAACTGCAATATGGCCATAGTCAAGATTGAGATGGGTAAGAATGCAGATGCGGTAAGGTATGCACAGAAGGCGGTTGCCGCCGATCCAAAGGACAAGATATTCGCCTATACCCTGGGCCTTGCCTGCGAAAGCGCGGGCGATTTTGACGGCGCTATTACAAACTATGCCCAGGCTGCAAAACTTGATCCCAAATATGTAAGGCCCCGGATAAACCTGGGTAAGCTCTATATGGAAAACGAATTCTATTCACAGGCGCTGAATTCCCTCCAGGAAGCCTATACAGTTGAACCCAATTCATTTGAGGTAAACAATAATATGGGATCGGTGTACTCAAAGCAGGAGAATTGGTCCAAAAGCGTGCAGCACTATGAAAAGGCCGTGAGCTTGGAACCGAACAACGCCACCGTACTCCTCAACCTGTCCCGTGCCTATGTAGGAGCGGGGGAGAAGGATAAGGCCAGAAATACCTACCAGAACCTGATACGAAATTATCCAAACAACTGGGATGCGATCCTGGAACTGGGGAAAACCTGTGTCAGCATGGGGGATTCGTCCTTGGCAAAACAGTATCTCCAGGACCTTTTAAAACGGAATCCTACCTATACGGGAAAAGCAGACGTTGAGAATATCCTGGCAGGATTGTAGCAGCCTATTGTGCCTGCGGATGTTTTGATCAGTAGAAACGCACAGGGATATGGGGAATCTCCGATTCCCTGCCGGTTGGACATCGGCGGCAAAATGCCGCGGGGAATTTAGAGGAGTATGGGGAATCTTCGATTCCCTGCCGGTTGGACATCGGCGGCAAAATGCCGCAGGGAATTTAGAGGAGTACAGTTATGAATGCGATCATCACCGTGGTAGGAACCGATAAAGTCGGCATTATTGCGAGGGTCAGTGCATTCCTTGCGGAGCGTAATATCAATATAGAAGATATAAGCCAGACCGTCCTGTCGGGTAATTTTGTTATGATGATGATGGTTGATCTCCCCGCAGGTAAGGCCGATCTGGAGACCATTAAGATCGATATTGCCTCGCTCGGCGAGTCGATGAATGTGTCTATCAGCATTATGCACGAAAGAGTTTTCAGCGCTATGCACCGGATATAGGCCCATGCTGTTTACACCGTTTGAAATAAAAGAAACCGTGGATATGTTCCTGCGGTACAAGCTCGATATACGCGCAATTACTATGGGTGTGTCGCTTCTGGATTGCGCCTCGTCTTCCGGCGCCGAAACCCGCAGACGTATGCGTGAAAAACTGCTGAGGGTGGCGGGTCCTCTGGTAAAGATAGGCAGGGAAATTGAAATTGAATACGGTATACCTATCATCAATAAACGGATTGCGGTAACGCCCATCGCCCTTATCGCAGGTTCCTCCGAGGATAACAGCTATCTTGCCTATGCGCAGGTTCTGGACGAGACTGCCGGGGAACTTGAGATTGATTTTGCCGGCGGGTTTTCCGCACTGGTACAGAAAGGTTTTTCCCGCGGGGATCGTATCCTGATAGACTCGATCCCCGACGCCCTTTCCGCAACAGAAAGGGTCTGCGCATCGGTGAACGCGGCCAGTACCAGGAGCGGCATCAATATGGACGCGGTGCGGACCATGGGCGCGGTTGTCAAGGCTGCGGCTGAAAAAACCTCCGCACATGACGGGATAGGCTGCGCAAAACTCGTGGTGTTCTGTAACGCGCCCGAGGACAATCCCTTTATGGCCGGAGCTTTTCACGGCTGCGGCGAAGGGGAAAGCTGCCTCAATGTAGGGGTGTCGGGGCCGGGTGTGGTTAAGGCCGCGCTGGAAGCATACAAGGGCGCCAGTTTTGACGAAATAGCGGATGTTATCAAAAAAACCGCGTTTAAGATTACACGAATGGGCCAGCTTGTGGGTATGGAGGCGGCAAGACGCTTGGGCGTGCCCTTCGGCATCTTGGATCTCTCCCTTGCACCCACACCGGCCATAGGGGATTCGGTGGCCCGTATCCTTGAAGAGATGGGGCTTGCCTCCGCCGGCGCCCACGGTTCAACCGCGGCCCTTGCCATGCTTACCGATATGGTCAAGAAGGGCGGTGTGATGGCTTCTACCCATGTTGGGGGCTTTTCAGGCGCCTTTATTCCGGTATCCGAGGATGAAGGCATGGCCGCGGCAGTCCGTTCGGGCAGTATCAGCATTGATAAACTTGAAGCTATGACATCGGTATGCTCGGTGGGCTTGGATATGATAGCCTTGCCGGGGGATACTTCCGCCTCGACTATTTCCGCGATCATTGCAGATGAGATGGCTATAGGTATGGTGAACAACAAGACCACGGCTGTACGGGTCATTCCGGTTCCCGGTAAAAAAGCCGGGGACTGGGCCGAATTCGGCGGACTCCTGGGCGGGGCGCCTATTATGGCGGTGAATCCGGGCGGAAGCGAGGCCTTTATTAACCGCGGCGGGCATATCCCGGCGCCTATACACAGCTTCAGGAATTAAAAAGGCTTCATCTTTGCGGCGAAATGTTGTCTGCTTGCGGATTTTCAAAAGCACGAGGAGTTTGTGGGGCTTTGTACAAAAATCGTATAAATTTGCAAACTCCCACAGGCTCCGCGGAAAGCCTTATTGAGAAGTTTTTAAGTTGTAACCGGATTGGTGCGGGCGGGCCTGGCGGCGAAGGAATTTTCAGTCTGCCGTTCAGACGGCGTTTATCCCAGCAATTTTACTTTTAAGAAATTCAACCGCGAAAGGCACGAAAAGACACGAAAAGCAAAGTACACTGCTTCCAAGTACCGCGAAAGTACTCAAATTTGAAGAAATTTAACCACAAGGGGCACAAAGGCGCACGAAGGTTTTGGTAAGAAAACACTCTTCGTGGTTAAAAGTAAAACCGCTGCGTTTATCCCTTACCCCGTTGATCCCTCTCAAAAAGAGAATTATTATTAAAGATATGATGAAAAAGGTCTTTTTTGAGCCTGTCCCAAAACTATTTGACTGTGCGCTAAAAGCGCGCGGTTTTAGGACAGGTTCTTGGAAAAAGCGGTCAAATAGCCCGCTTTTTCCCCTAAATTTAAGGTTGCTTTCCCAAAATTGCGGTTTTGAGAAAGCCTCTTTCTTTTTTCTATTATTTGCCGCTATGCTCCGGCTTTTAAGCTCGTGTTCTAATGTTGAACCGAGGATACTCTACGGAAGCCTGGAACTGGTCTACTACGAAACCGAAGGAAGACCGGAAGAACGGTTCAATTTTTTTGTGATACCGGAAGATGATGACGGCATTGAAAACCTTGCGGAACTTTACCTCTACCACGACCGCGACGGCCTGCGATGGCTTATCAGCCAGGATGACTGGGTGAGTTTTCAAAATGAGAACCAGACCTGGATTGGAAGCCGGAACATAGCCATGATCGAAGGCGGCGCCTTGCCCCGCGGCCAGTACCGGGCGGTACTGATAAATAAGGGCGGCGAAAAAACAGAGCGGTTTATCAGTTTTGACGCGCCGGAAGAGCCCCGTTTCCCCTTTCCGTCATTTACCATTGCCGAGGGCGGCTACCGCCTTGAATCGCGGTACCCTAGGAATCATTTTATCTGCTATGACGCTCAGGGCAATTTTGTCAGAACCATAGAACTGAACGGTAGGGAAGGGAGTATTTCCGCTTTGAATCTTCCGTCCAGTGCCAGAACGGCCGCGTTATGGGCCGAGGATGCCGAATACCGTACTTCAGCCCTTACCGATGTGCTTCCTATTCGTTAAATTTTATGACGAATCATATCAGGAGTTACGTACTCCGTTCGGGCAGGATGAGCGAGGCGCAGAAACGCTCTTACCGGGAACTTTCCCGTTATATCATCCCTTTTAACCAGGATAATCAGGAAAAAGCCGATTTTGAGCAGGCCTTCGGTAATCAAAATCCGCTTACCGTTGAAATCGGTTTCGGTATGGGTACAACCACCGCCCTTATTGCGGAAAAGAATCCGTTAAACAACTATCTGGGTATAGAAGTATATAAGCCGGGTATAGGAAGGCTCCTCTGGGAGATTGAAAGACGGCGGCTTAACAATATCCGCATAGTAGAATACGACGCGGTCGAAGTTGTTGAAAAGATGCTCCGCGAAGAGGCGGTTTCGGCCTTTCACATCTTTTTTCCTGATCCCTGGCCCAAGAAACGGCATCACAAGCGGCGGCTTGTAAAACGGCCCTTCACCGATCTGCTTGCCTCGCGCCTTAAACCCGGCGCTTATATTTATCTGGCAACCGATTGGGCCGATTACGGCGGCTGGGCTTTAAGGGAACTTGAGGCAACGCCGGGTTTGCGGAATGTCTATCCAGGCTTTGCCGAATCCCAAATCTGGAGGCCGGAGACCGGATTCGAGCGTAAGGGCCTCGACAAGAGCCATGAAATAAAGGAACTTTACTTTATAAAAACCGATAATTAAAATTATGGCGAATAGTATTACTAATACCGAAGAGCGCGCCGTTGCGCTGGAACGTTTAATCGTTTCCTATCAGGAATCTTATTACAATGGAGATGCGGAGATTTCCGACGCGGAATTCGACCTCCTCTGGGATGAGCTTAAGCAGATAAAGCCCGACAGCCGGGTATTGGCGCGGGTAGGCGCCGACAGTACCGACGGGTTCCCCAAGGCAAGGCACCTTATCCCTATGGGGAGCCAGGAGAAAGCCGCCAATCCTGAAGAATTCCGCGCATGGGCCGCAAAGATAGCCCCAAAAGTCTACGTGGTACAGTACAAGCTGGACGGCGCAAGCCTTGAGCTTCAGTATGAAAAAGGAAAGCTGGTCCGCGCCATAACCCGCGGGGATGGTACGATAGGCGACGAGATCACCAGGAACGCCCGCCGCATGATCGGCGTGGTGCCGGAACTCGGCAGCCCGTTTTCAGGGGGCATTAGAGGCGAAGTAGTGATGACCCATGATATCTGGCAGAGCAAGTATACAGATAAGGCAAATTGCCGGAATGCCGCCAACGGGATAATGCGGCGCAAGGACGGTATAGGCTGCGAAGATCTTTCGCTTATCGTTTATGATGCTTCCGCCCCTGATGATGATGGTTATTTCAAGGATGAATCCCTCAAGATAGCATGGCTTAAAGAGCAGGGGTTTACGGTAACCGAAACCAGGGAATTTACCGATAGTGAGGCTATTATCAGCTACCGCTCCCAGATTGCGTCTTTCCGGCAGTCCCTCCCCTTTGATATAGACGGTCTTGTCGTTAAGGATAGGGAAACCGATATGGCCGACCTCCGGCGCCCAAGGCCGGAACGCCAGATTGCCTTCAAATTTGAACTTGAGACGGCAATAAGCGTGCTGCGCTCGGTGGAATGGAGCGAATCGGGAGCGACCTATACCCCCATAGGTGTGGTAGACCCGGTACGTCTTGCCGGAACCACGGTACAGCGGGCCAACCTCAACAATCCCGATATGATCCGCGCCCTGGGCCTCAAAATCGGTTCCCTGGTAACTATCGTAAAGCGCGGGGAGATCATCCCTAAAATAGAAGGGCTGGCGCCTGCCGGTTCCCGTTCAAGCTCCGATGTTTCGTCCCAACAAGAAGGGGAACGGGAGATTGAATTGCCCAGGGTGTGCGGTTCCTGCGGCAGCGATCTTGTGGACGGAGGGACTAAACTGTACTGCCCCAATACGGACTGCCCCAAGAGGCTTCTCCACCGGCTGCAAAAATGGGTTGATGTCCTTGACATACGGGAGCTTGGCGAAAAGCTCCTTGCCCAGCTCTTTGAAAACAATGTCCGTCAGGTGTCCGATCTTTACCGTCTGGGAACGGAGGAACTTGCCGAATACGACCGGATGGGCGGGATATCCGCGGCCAAGGTAATACGGCATATACGTACCAACCGGGAGCTTCCCCTCGCGTCCTTTATTGCAGGCTTTGACTTCGAAGGTGTTGGAGAAACTATCATGGAAAAGGTGGTTTCCGCGGGTTTCGACACCTTGGAAAAACTCCGCGATGCCGGAGTACAGGATCTTGCCGGCGTCTACGGCCTGGGAGAAATCACCGCCCGTACCATTGCAGAGGGGCTCAGGGAAACAGCGGCGGAAATGGACAAGGTTCTGGCTGCCGGTGTTATCAGCATAGCCCTGCCGCCCGCGGCGGAAACCCTGCCGCTGCGGTCATATTCATTTTGCTTTACCGGCGAACTCTCCTCCATGAAGCGCAATATCGCAGAAGAAAGGGTCAAGGCCCTGGGCGCGTCCACAAAATCTTCGGTCGGAAAGGACCTTTCATTCCTTGTTACAAACGATCCTGAATCGGGTTCCGCTAAAAATAAAAAGGCCCGGAGTCTTGGTATTCCTATCATTGATGAAGGGAATTTTCTTGCCATGCTTGAGGATCCCGCAAAAGCAGCCGTTTTCAAGGCGGGAAAGGCTTCTCCCGATGAAAGCGGGGAGCCCTTAGAAGGCGGTAAAAAAACACAGCGGATGATCCAGGGCGAATTTTTTGAAAAATAAGGCGGTTTCAGAATGTCAGAATTTGAAACGGCTTGATTTTCCGGCATGAGAAAATGAATTACACTGTATACAAATATAGACTAATGCCTTATTTACTCGAATAACAATGATATAAACCAATGTCAGCAAGCGCAACAAACTCCTAGGAGTATATGGATCTAAGTACCGGAGCGCCGCCCTGTTGCTTCCCTGAATTCCGCAATAAGTGAGGCCTGTATGCCTGTAAGAAGCTCCGCGGCCTTTCCCCCTACGTGGAATCCGTCTATAAGTTCCGCCGACGCGCAGAAGGTCGAAGCGCTGGACACCAATATCTCATCGGCCTCCAGCATCTTCGCAACGCTAAAGGCTTTTTCCTCTACCGGAACACCGAGCTTCCTGCAATGGGCGATAAGGTGGGCGCGGGCTATACCGGGCAGTATCAGCTTATCAAGGGGCGCGGTTTGGAAGACTCCGTTTTTAAGGATATGTACATTACTATGGGCGCATTCTGTTACCCGCCCCTGACGGTGGAATACCGCTTCATAAGCGCCTGCCCGCCTCGCCTTTTCGCTGGCAAGTACATTGGGAAGCAGATTGAGCGTCTTGATGTTGCAGAAGAAGTAGCGCTCGTCTTCTACCGTGATAAGTTTCACTTTTTGGGAAAGGTCCGGCATAGTAAGGGGCCTCAACGTAACCCAGAGGTTAGGCATTGCGTCTTCAGGAAAGGCATGCGACCGGTCCGCCGTGCCCCTTGTCATCTGCCAATAGACAAACTGGGTGGGACTATCGAGCTTATGAACCAGGGAACGGAGCAGATTGGCAATCTCTTCCTTACCGGTATGGGGATCAATCCCTATAAAGGCCATACTGTTAAAGAAACGGTCCAGATGTTCGTCCAGGGCAAAAATGGTATAATTATCGGCGCAGGTTGCATCGTAAACACCGTCCCCAAACCAGCACCCCCTGTCATTCATGGGTATCTTCATTGCATCAAGCGGGCCTATTTCACCGTTATAATAAGCTAAATCTTTCATTTTTCATCCTTAAAAAGGGAACTAAAGTTGCGCCGTCTACTCCGCCGGTAAACGGTAGTTACGGGCGTCTTTCTGGTTTAATATTATCGGAAAATTTTAAAACGGTAACAAAATACAACTGAGATAATTTCAAAATGTGTCTATAGAATGGTTACTTTATAATTTAATTGTTTGCAAAGGGTCCATACTCCGGCCGCTTACCGCAGGAATGCTCCTAAACCGCATTCCTGCGTATAACGCTTCCTTTCAAATCCGCCTGTTTTTGATAATCAATAAATTTCCGATAGATTAAAGCATAAATTCGTTCTAAATAACTTAGTCGGGCAACCCGGATTTGAACCGGGGACCCCAAGTCCCCCAGACTTGTACGCTAACCAACTGCGCTATTGCCCGGCTAAGTTACCTAAATTGTACTTATAGTTAGAATAATCGGCTCACACTTAAAAAACAGCGCCAACTTAATAATATAATACCTGAAATAGTTTTTCCTGTCAATATACCTGTGGAAGATTTCAGCAGTTTTACTTTTAGCCGCCTCCGGCGTGAGCGATAACAAAAAGCAGAAAATTTTCCCAGGTTTGAAACTCAAAAGCCCGGAAGAAGGTACGCAGGACCTTATAGAATTCCTCCCTCCGTCCGAAATACGCGCGGGCTTTTATTCAAAGGGGGTCTAATACCCAAGAGCCCGCTCGCTGGTTCGCGGGGAGCTTCAGTGCAAGGGTATGTACCCTGAGTCAAATACCTTACCAGAACAACAACCCCGCCATCAGGGCGGTTCTCAAGGCCGTTTCCACTTATAGCGGTATTCAAGGCGGCATCTTCCCGTCCAGATGGCAGTTTCCCGCGTTTCGGGAACACTCCATTCAACTTGTTCCCTTAAAAAAACGATTCAATGGACGCAAGCGTATAAGGTGTTATTTTGTTAATCTATGAAAAAAATCTCTATTAAGTCAAAAATATTAATTATTATTAATAATTCTATTAATAATAAAATACAAAAGATAAATTTTTTCTTACGAATGAAATATTTTTCTTGACTATTTTAGTAATATCTGTATTTTATATTTAAGTAATGAAAAAAATCATTCATTACTAATTACGTCAAAACGGCGGCGCTACCGGATAGACCTACACAAAGAGAAGGTATAATGACAAACAGACACACAAAGATTCTGGAAATCCTTTCCAAGTATCAGAGGATTGAAGTTTCCATTTTGGCTGAGATGCTGGAAGTTTCCCAGGTTACGGTACGTAAGGACCTTGAGGATCGGGAGCTTATACGCCGTGAGCATGGTTTTGCCTGTATTGATACAGGGGATGGCATCGGAAAACGCACGGCCCGCCATTACAAGGTAAAGCATTTGATTGCGCAAAAGGCCGCGGAAACAATTGAAGACGGAGAAACGGTGATGATAGAATCTGGTTCCCGGACGAGGCAATTCGCCCTCTTTACTTTTTACTGGTTCGTAGGTAACATAAACAGCGATGCTCTATGTACCTGCCGGATGAAACTAATTCCATCATAATTTTTTGTATTACACGGGCTTAGATGCAACTTTGGGGATACAACGACGGGAAGAATACAGGAGGCGGATATCCTCTCCTGCGAATGGACCTCTTCCCGGCAGCCGCGGACACTTCGTGTCCGATTGCGTTTGAGTTTTTTTGCATAAATATGCGCCAAAGGGTCCCTGAGCAAAAATTCCGCCCGATCAACGGGCATATTGTGCTCTTCGAGCATTCGGAGTTTGTAAGGTATAATCGAACTTCCGGTTTACGGTTCACATTCATGTTATGAATAGTTATACCATATTTACGAGTGAAGCGCAACAAACTCCAGACGTAACTTCCATTATATTGAACAATGGTTGTAAACAAAGAATAGGAGATGTATTGTGAAGATAGGAAAAAAACTTATTATTATGATTATTGCCGTCGCGTTTTCGGGAATCGGCGTCTTGCTGGGGACTATCCTAACGAGTTCCCAGAAACAAATTACCCTGCTCACCAATAGCGAAGTGTCAAATTTGATGAATAACGAAGCCAGCCAGGTTAGGATATGGCTGGAACTGTATTTGGACGCGGCGAGAACCGTGGCGCAGTCGATGGAAGCCTTTGAACGGATCGAGCCTTCCCAGCGGCGCTTTTTCTATAACCTGCTGCTCGAACAACTGGTTAAGACAAATCCAGAAATAGCTGGGGCATGGGCCTGCTGGGAGCCTAACGCGCTGGACGGTATGGACGCTCAGTATGCCAATACCGAGGGAACGGACGGGACAGGCCGGTTTATTCCCTTCTGGGTACGGACCAGGGAAGGCGTCATGTTGGAGAAACTGGTAGATTATAACGTCAGCGGTCCCGGCGATTTTTATCTTCTGCCCCTGCGGAGCGGGAACGAAACCATCGTGGATCCTTACTATTATATGTTTGACGGAACCGAAATTTTGATCACCTCCCTGGCGGTTCCTATAAAAAAGAACGGCCGGTGCATCGGTGTTGTCGGTGTTGACCTTGCCCTGACCAAACTGCAATCCGCCGTCCAGGCCGTTAAGCCCTATGAAGGCAGCCTGGCCGCTGTTTTTAGTAACGAGGGGATTGTGGCGGCGCATTTTGATACTTCCCGGATAGGAAAATCCATGAGCGTCACCGAGACTGATCTGGGCGGCGTCTATCTGCCCCAATTCGTCAGCGCGGTAAAAAATGGCTCGGGATATTTTTATAAGAATACGGTTTCCGGCAACGGTGAGGAGACCCGGTATTGGGTTACGGTGGTTCCCCTTTCGGTAGGAAACACCACTACCCCCTGGGCTATGGCAATAGCGGTTCCTGAAAATGTTATCAACGCGCCGATAATCAGAATGATCAAACTAAGTATTATCATAAGCGCGGCAATGCTCCTGCTCATAGCCGCCGCGGCATTCCTGATTGCCCGTTCTATCAGCAATCCTCTCAAATATATGATGAAAATCTTTACCTGCGTAGGGGAAGGAGACTTGACCCAACAACTGGATATCCGCCGGAAAGATGAAATAGGGGAGATGGCCTCCGTCTTTAACGGTACTATGGAAAGGATCAAAAAACTTGTGGTTACCATCAAAAACCAGTCCTCCGCCCTTTTTGATATAGGGAACGAACTTGCCAGCAACATGACCGAAACCGCCGCGGCGGTTAACGAAATCACCGCCAATATCCAGAGCATCAAAGGCCGGGTGATCAATCAGTCGGCCGGCGTTACCGAAACCAACGCGGCCATGGAGCAGATCACCGTCAATATCGACAAACTCAACGGCCATGTAGACCGCCAGAGCGCCAGCGTCTCCCAGTCCTCCTCGGATATTGAAGAAATGCTTGCCAACATCCAGTCGGTTTCCCAGACTCTGGTCAAGAATGCGGTGAATGTCAAAGAACTGATAGAGGCTTCCGAGGTGGGGCATACGAGCTTGCAGGAAGTGGCGGCTGACATCCAGGAAATCGCCCGTGAGTCCGCGGGCCTTTTGGAGATCAACGCGGTGATGAAAAATATTTCGAGCCAAACCAACCTTCTGTCCATGAACGCCGCCATTGAAGCCGCCCACGCCGGGGACGCGGGGAAGGGCTTCGCCGTGGTGGCCGATGAGATACGGAAACTGGCCGAGAGTTCCGGGGAGCAGTCCAAGACCATTTCCACGGTGCTCAAGAAGATAAAGGAATCCATCGACAAGATTACCAAGTCCACCGGCAGCGTCCTCAACAAATTTGAGGCCATAGACGGCGGGGTGCGGGTTGTTTCGGACCAGGAGGAGAACATCCGTAACGCGATGGAGGAACAGAGTTCGGGGAGCAAGCAGATTCTGGAAGCCATCGGCCAGTTGAACGAGGCGACGCAGATGGTTAAGAGAGGCTCCGAGGAAATGCTTGTGGGGAGTACGCAGGTTATTCAAGAGAGCAAAAACCTGGAACTGGTAACCCAAGAGCTGACAAACGGGATGAACGAGATGGCTGCCGGAGCCGGTCAGATAAACGTGGCGGTAGACAGGGTCAACACGATCAGCGGTGAGAATAGGGAAAGCATAGAGGTGCTGGTCAGGGAGGTATCAAAATTCAAAGTGGAGTAGCGGTTAACCAAACTAAGCTGTCTTTTGTACAGGCACAAATTCCGAATGCTTGACGAGTACCGCATATTGATCGGACGCTTCGTGTCCGCCGGATACGAAGCGTCCGCGGCTGCAAGGTAACTGCTCAAGGCTAATCGGAGATAGCGGAAACCGGCGTAATGGGGGCGGTTTCCGCTTGTTAAAAGCGCTTGAGAACACGTATAAATATCGCATATACCTGAGTAGTTACAATTTCTTTACATTCTGCTGAATAGTTACAAAAAATAATATTATTTTATAAGTAGGAAGGTGAAAATGAACTACCTCGCCCTAAAGTTCCCCCGCAAACCAGTGAGCGGGCTCTTGGGTATTACACCCGCGCATTCCAATAAAAGGAGAGATTATATGCCGGTGAAAAGAGTTGCGTCTGTCGGTGCTTATGTATACTCTGTCTGTTTTCTGATCGTTGCGATAATCATATTCGGCATTGTTACCTACTCCATCACCGCGCGGGTGCTGAAACAGCAAATGGGTAACAAATGCCTTGGTCTTGCCTCCTCTGTGGCCGCGTTCCTGGAGGAACGCCCAGAGGAATACCGGGAGTTTATCGATACCCTGGATACCAAGAGCGATTTCTACATCCAAACCAAGAAAGTGATAGAAAAAATCCGCGAGGATAATAACGGCAATATCATCTATTTATATTCCGAGGTCCGTGTTTCGGAAGACGAGATGATGTTCGTATTGGACGGCGAAAAGGAGGGTACGAGCGGCTTTTCCCCTCCCGGCAGCCGTGATCTCCTTACCCCTACCCGCCGCCGCGCCTACGACACCATGCAGGCCGTCAAGGGCGGCTTTAATACCAACGCGTGGGGTACGCTGTTGACATCCTACGCCCCGGTGTTCGACACCCGCGGGGGGGAGTTCATAGGACTGGTCGGCACGGATGTTCCCGTGTCCCAGTACAACGAAATTATGAAGAGGCACCTTGCCGTCATCGCGGGAAGCGTCGTCGTAACCGCGATTATGGGCTTTTTTATTATCCGGCTGGGCAAGGTTAGGATACAAGCTGACAGGGAAAACGCGGGTAAAAGTATTTTTTTGTCCAATATATCCCATGAGATACGGACGCCGCTCAACGTCATTCTGGGCCTTCTGGAGGTAGAATTTCAGAATCAGGCCGCGCTTCCCAAAAAGACTCTGGTAAA
>JAISQR010000263.1 GCA_031274035.1 Treponema sp.
GGGCTGTCCATTTTGACAAAGAAAAAAATGGTATGATAGCCGAAAGAATCCAGATGGCGTTCAATGATCGAAAAAAGCTGGCGCTGGAAAATATTAAAGCCATCGGGGACAACAATACCCACGGTAAAACTCCGCTTCATGGCCATGTTCCGGGCTGCCTTGTTGGGGGCATAACCGGTTTCTTCGATGAGTTTGAGGATCTGCTCCTTTTTTTCGGCGTTTACATAGGGCTTTCCGTTGAGCGCCCGGGAAACCGTTGAGGGAGAAACGCCTAGCTGTTTGGCAATGTCGTTGATACTTATCATAAAATCTCTTTTTACCGCCGGTATACCCTGATAATAGCTAAAAACCTCCATAAGAAATAGCTATTTCCAGTATATTTTAATATGATAACGCTTGCAAGTTTGTTTTCCAAGGAGAATAACCGACGTAAGCAAGGAAAAATAATCAAAACCGTAATGATTGCTGCCAAACTGTATGATTTTCTATACATTCCATAGGAAATACATTGTTTTCATGCAAAAAAAATGGAAATATTTTTAAAAAAAATGAAGAATTCGCTTGACAAGGGAAAAAATCTATGGCAATAATATGATAACGCTTGCAGATTATTTCAGATTATTGTTGCCATTATGCAGGTTTTTGCAGATTAGGTCAAAGGATGGATGGATGGATGGAAGGAAGGGTGGCAAAGATGGAAGATGGCGCGGATTGCATTCTTGAAATGCGAGATGTGGTTAAAACGTTTCCTGGGGTGAGGGCACTGGACGGGGTTAATCTCAGGGTCCGGCCCGGCAAGGTTCATGTGATATGCGGGGAAAACGGGGCGGGAAAATCAACGCTGATGAAGGTGCTGAACGGGACCTACCAGGCGGACGGCGGGGAAATTCGTTTCAAAGGGGAACGGGTCGAACACGAGACCATCCAGTCTTCCCTGGATATGGGTATCGCCATGATCTACCAGGAGCTGAACCCTGTCCTTGATATGACGGTGGCGGAGAACATTTTTTTGGGCAGGGAGCCCCGAACGGGCTTCTTTGTGGATTTTAAGAAGATGAACGAGGATACCCAGGAGCTGCTGTTCCGGCTTGATATGCCCTATAAGGCGACACAAAAGATGCGCTCCCTGTCCATAGCGGGGCACCAGCTTATCGAAATCGCCAAGGCTATAAGCCGGGACGCGGCGGTTATTATCATGGACGAGCCTACCTCCGCTATCGCCGATGCGGAGGTGGCGATCCTGTTTGCCCAGATTGAGGCCCTGAAAGAGCGGGGTGTGGCGGTGATTTATATAACCCACAAGATGGACGAGATTTTCAGGATTGCCGACGAGATAACGATTATTCGGGACGGGCAGTGGGTTGATTCGGGAGTTGCTTCAAACTATAACCCGGATAAACTGGTTTCCCTTATGGTGGGGCGGGAGATAAGCAATATTTTTCCCAAGGATGAAACGGTGCCGATTGGGGAGGTGGTTCTTGAGGTGCATAATTTAACCCAGGGGCCGGAATACGGCGGGAGGTTCCGGGATATTAGTTTTGATCTGCGGAAGGGAGAGATTCTGGGCTTTGCCGGCTTGGTGGGCGCGGGCCGTTCGGAATTGATGCGGGCGATCTTTGGGCTGGATAAATTTTCCGGCGGCAGTATGCGTATTGATGGGCAGCCGGTGCGGATTAGGCATACCGCGGACGCGATAAAAAACGGTATCGCCATGATAAGCGAAGATCGCAAGATGTTCGGCCTTGCTCTGGGCCGGAATGTTCATGAAAACATATCCCTGGTTAATCTAAAAAAATATGTAAAAAAGCTTTTAATCAATGACCGGGCCATTGATATGGACTCTCTGAAAATGAAGGACCTCTTGAGTATCAAGATTACGGATTTCAAGGTAGAGGCAAATACCCTTTCGGGGGGGAACCAGCAGAAGATCGTCCTTGCAAAGTGGCTTTTGGGAAATGTGAGGATCATGATTCTTGACGAGCCGACCAGGGGTATTGATGTGGGCTCCAAGGCGGAGATACACCGCCTGATGTGCGAATTTGCCCGGCAGGGCATGGCGATTATTATGATTTCTTCGGAACTGCCGGAAATTGTCGGCATGAGCGACCGGGTGGTTGTTATGCAGGAAGGTTATATTAACGGAATACTCTCACGGGAAGAAGCGACCCAGGAGAGTATTATGAAACTGGCAACCCGTAAAAAAAGCTAAACGCATACGAATACAAATTAAAGGAGAATTAAGTGGTGGCAAATAAAAAGACACTCAAGAGTGCAATCATCGGAAATTGGCAGAGAAACGGAATTTTTTTTATTCTGATCGTTATCTTTATTTTATCGTCAATATTTGTCAATGGATTTTTTACCCAGGCAAATTTAACAAACGTCTTACGGCAGATTACGGTGGTTACCGTTCTGGCCTTAGGCGCAACATTCGTTATCATTCTTGGTCATATTAACGTTGCTTACGGCTCCGAGATTGCGCTAATTGGCTGTGTTACCTGTTCTGTAATGGTGTCAACCAATAATGTTTTTCTTGCGTTACTGGCAGGTATATTTCTAGGTCTCATCATCGGCGCGGCTACTGGATTTATTATTACAAAATTTGATATTCCCGCATTTATTATGACTTTGGCCGTTACCACCGTTGCACGAGGATCGGTACTGTTATTTACCAACGCTTATCCGATAACCGGCATGGGTAAAACTTTTGCTTTTATAGGGCAAGGATATGTCGGCTTTATACCTGTTTCCGTCCTTATATTGATAATTCTCTTTTGTATTGCGTGGACACTTCTCAATAAAACTGCTTTCGGCCGTCACTTATACGCTGTCGGAGGAAATATAAACGCCGCTGTCGCGTCAGGAATCAAGGCTAAAACCGTTGTGATTAAGGCGTTTGTTCTTGACGGTTTTATGGCAGCCATAGCGGGGATTGTATTGATGAGCCGTCTGAATTCCGGACAGCCTGCGGCTGGGGTGAGCTATGAGTTTGACGCAATCACCGCTGTTGTTGTTGGTGGAACAAGCTTGTCGGGAGGATCGGGAAGCATTGTAGGGACCATAATCGGCGCTATCATTGTTGGAATTATCAACAATGTTCAGAATCTTTTAAATATCAATGCGTATTGGCAGCAAATTATAAAAGGGCTGATCATTTTGTTCGCCGTAATTGCTGATATTACAGCAAAAAGAAAACGATAACAAAATCTACAGTGGTAAAAAGCATTTGTAAAATGCTTAATATATTTACTTAGGAGGAAATGCTATGAAAAAATGGATAATGAGGTGTGTGATTTTTTGTTGTGTGGTTGCCGTTATGGCTGTCTTTGTGGGTTGTAAAAAAAGTGAGGGGAAAAAAGTATTTAAGGTCGGCTATGTTAATAATTCAGATTCTCTCCTTTTCAATAAAATCACAAAGGATGAATTTGATAAACTGGCTAAAAACGATGTAAGCATTGAAGTTGTTTTTAGCAACGCAAATTCCGACATACAGCTCCAACTCGATCAGATTGATAATTTTGTAGCCCGGAAGGTGGACGTTATCATTACAGCCCCTATAGATTATGACGGCATTGTCCCTGGAATAGAAAAGGCAAATGAAGCTAATATTCCCATACTTTCATTGGGAACTGAAGCGGGGGGCGGTGATTTTATTTTCATCGGAACCGTATATTATCAGGACGGAGAAATGCAGGGTAAATACATGGCAGAACATCTACCGAAAGACGCCGATATTTTATATTTAAGCTGCGTCCCCGGTCAATCTTATTCCAGAGAACGCCGACAGGCATTTCTTGATATTATGGAAAGCAGGCCGGATGTAACTATCTTAGCGGAACAGACAGGAATGGATCAGAGAGCAAACGGTATGCAGATTATGGAAGACTGGCTCCAGGCATTTCCGAAAATTGATGCGGTTATAGCTGCCAATGACCCAATGGCATTGGGAGCCATAGAGGCTATGAAGGGAGCCGGTCGTTTGTCCGGCGTTTTGGTTGCCGGGGTTGACGCTATCCCCGAAGCCTTGACCGCTATTAAAAACGGTGAAATGGCGATGACTGTTTTCCAAAGCGCTCCGGCGCTTGCCAAGGCAGCTTTTGATGTCGTAAAAAAACTGCAAAATGGCGAAACGGTTGAAAGAAGAGTGCTCATACCTAATGAGCTTGTTACCGTTGATAATGTAGATCAAATCTCCGGTAACTAACCGATATATGAGGCGGTTCTAAACTCTGTTTTTTGGAACTGCCGTATTTAAATTGTTTGCCTAAACAAGGCGAAGGAGACATAAAATGAGTGATACACAAAACAATCAGGAAAGAATACGGCTTCCCGAACAATTACTGTATGCTTCGGGTAATGTTCCAATGGGATGGCTTTATAGCATCATCGCCATGTTTTTGGTGTATTTTTACACCGATGTGATAGGCGTAAACGCGGGGGCGGTAGGCGTCATTATCTTAATCTCAAAAATCTTTGATGGTATTACCGATCTTATTGCAGGAACAATAGTCGACCGTACACATACAAAATGGGGATCGGCAAGGCCATGGATTATGCGCATGGCCGTACCGGTCGGCCTATCCTATGTAGCCCTTGTGACGGTACCAAATTTCGGCGATGTTGGGAAATTAATATACATTTTTGTTACGTACAACGTAGTAAATGCGGTAGTCTATACACTTATGGGTACAGCGAGTATGGCACTCCCTACATTTATGACCCACGACCAGCATCAGCGTTCGGTTTTATATGTATGGGGTATGCTGTTTGCCGGAGCTTGTCAAATGGCTCTTGCCATGTTCATGCTGCCATTTATAAATTATATGGGTGGCGGACAACTGGGGTGGATTAAGGTTTCCGCCATTTTGGGTACTGTTGCCGTTATTTGGCTTCTGCTGATTTTCAGATTTACCAAAGAGCGCTTTGTCCCACCCCATGTGGAGGGAAAAGAAGTTTCTGTTTTCAAAGGGTTATTAGCGCTAATTAAAAATAAGTATTGGTTTATGGCGTTGGGCATTCAATTTAGTATAGTGTTGCATCAAGTCGTCACTCTTACCATTGGAGTATACTATGCAAAATATATTCTCGAAGACGCCAATCTTGTGGGCCAATTAATCATGTGGCATCACTTGCCCGGTTTGCTGTTGACCTTTGCTATTCCCGCACTTATGAAGCGTTTTACCAAGCGTAATTTGGGACTATTTGGTGCTGTTTTACAACTTTTCGGCCAGGTTATCGTTATGTTCAATGCCACAAGCTCTTTTATGGCTGTTTCAATGGTGATACGAGGTTTGGGATTTTCCATGATTATGTGTACAGTAAATGGTATGATAGCGGATACGATAGAATACGGTGAATGGAAAACCGGAGTCCGCACACAGGCATTGGTATTCAGCGCAAACATGGTGGGGCAGAAAGTCGGTAACGGCCTCGGTAACGCGCTGCTCGGCCTTTATCTGGCTTTTCTTGGTTATGTCGGAACCGCGGCTGTTCAGACGCCACAGGCAATTCAGGGGATTCGCAATGCGTTTATTATTGCTCCTATCGCGATTTATGCGGTGTTAATCATAATCTATCTTCTGTATAAACTGGACAAAGATTATCCCGCAATTATGAAAGACTTGGCTAAAAGAAGGGAAACAATTTCACAACCTCAGACAGGGGAGGATGCGTAAATGCAGAAAAGTATTGAATGTTTGAGTGACGGGCTCACCCTACGCGGCACAGCGCATATTCCTGATATGGGAAAAGGCAAGTATCCGATGGTGATCATTTTCCATGGATTTACGGCTGATCGTAATGAAGGGCTTTTTGGACACACCGTTCTTTCGCGCAGCCTTGCGAAAGAAGGGATAGCAAGTGTCCGCTTTGACTTCATGGGAAGCGGCGAAAGCGATGGTGAATTTCAGGATATGTCACTTTTAACCGAAGTTGCCGACGGTAACGCCATATTGGATTTTGTGCGGAAATTTGATTATGTGGACACAAATCGAATAGGTTTGCATGGAATGAGCCAAGGCGGCGCTGTGGCAGGATTATTGGCTGCGGAGCGAAACGATGATATTGCAGCCCTGAGCCTTTGGGCTCCGGCAATAGTGCTTATTGATGACTGCAAGAAAAAAAATGCAGCAGGCATTGATATTACCAAAATTGAAGAAGTCGGCTATGCGGATTTCCATGGTATTAAGTTGGGCAGCCGCTATTATATTGACGCGATAAGCATTGATTACTATGGCAAATTGAAAGCCTACAAAAAAAATGCGGTCATTGTGCATGGAGACAGCGATGATTTGGTTCCAATTTCCTATTCAGAACGTGCAGCCGAAATTCTAGGAGATAAGGCAAAACTGATGGTAGTACAAGGCGCTGGGCATGATTTTGGTACACTGGAATACCGTGAAGCGTGCAAGAATTTCACTGTAGAATTCTTCAAAAAAGAATTCCTGGAGGGCAAATAATGATTAACGGTGAGAAAAAGATTGAACGACCCCTGCGGTGGGGCATGGTAGGCGGCGGTCGGACCGGGCAGGTGGGTTACAAGCACCGATCCGGGGCTTTGCGGGATAATACCGCATTTTTATTGAAGGCCGGGGCTTTCGACATTGATTATGATCGGTGTAAAAGTTTCGGGCAGAATTTAGGGCTTGACGTTTCACGATGTTATCCCGACTACAAAACAATGTTTTTTGAAGAAGGCAAGCGGGATGATGGAATTGAAGTTGTTACCGTTGCGACACCTAACGGAACCCACTATGAGATCGTAAAGGCCGCGCTTAATGCGGGACTTCATGTTATCTGTGAAAAGCCTTTGTTTTTTGAAACGGCACAGGGGGAAGAAATTAAGACTCTTGCTGAAACAAAAGGCAAAATCGTCGGCGTAACCTATGGATATACCGGTCATCCGTTGGTACACCAAATGCGTGCCATGGTTAAGAACGGCGATCTGGGCGAAATCCGTATGATAGAAATGCAGTACACCCACGGCTTTAACTCAGCCGATGAATCGGATAAAGCCGACGCGCAAAAATGGCGGGTCGATCCAAAAACCGCAGGGCCTTCGTTTGTGTTGGGAGATTTATCTACCCATACCTACTATATGTCCCGTTTAATCTGTCCGCATATCAAGATAAAACAAATCCTCTGTGACCGTCAAAGCTTCATAAAAAGCAGGGCTCCCTTGGAGGACAATGCCTATTGCCTTATGCGTTATGACAATGGCGCGGTTGGGCGTTTTTGGGCTTCGTCGGTTAACGCGGGAAGCATGAGCAGTCAAAGGATTCGTATAGTTGGCTCAAAGGCAAGCAT
>JAISQR010000279.1 GCA_031274035.1 Treponema sp.
TCAATCTTACCGTCAGGCAAGGGTCGGCTGGGAATGAAGCCATGCGGAAACAGCTTGAGGCTGTTGGTTTGTCGGCTCAAAAACTTGCCGGCATGAAGCCTGAACAAGCCATGGAACGCATATCGGATTATATGAATACCCTGCCAGGCGATGCGGAAAGGACACGAGTGGCTGTTACGTTATTTGGTAAAGCAGCCGGGCCTAAGATGATGGCAGCGATGAAACAGGGCAGCGCCGGACTCAAACAATTGATGAGCGAGGCAAAATCTCTGGGTATTGTATTAACGGAGGAACAGGCGCTTCAATCCGAAGCGTATGGCGATGCCATGGACAGGCTGAAACAGTCTGTAACCGGGATGAAGAACCAGTTTATCGGCTCGGCAATCGGGCCGCTCACCGAGGCGTTTGACCATCTTAAAGGCGCGATAGTGGAGCAAATGCCGGCGATACAGGAACTTGGGAAAGCGTTCGGGCAATGGCTGGGCGATCTAATACAACGGCTGCCGGAGATCATTGCCAAAATTAAAGAGTTCGGGACGTGGATTAAAGATACCGTTACGGGAATAAAGGATTTTGTGGGAGGGTGGAAGAACCTTGCGAAGATCCTTGCCGGGCTTGCCATAGCGCCCACATTTATAAGCGGATTGAAAGTTGTTTGGTCTATGGGGAAATTTATAAGCGTTGTTATGAAAGGTTTGCCTGCAATTATGGCAAAAATGGGCTTGGCCGCAGGACCGATTTCTGGCGCATTGCTTCCAATAATCGGCATTATTGCCGGGATTGCCTTGGTCATTTATACGGTCGTAAAGAATTTTGACACCCTCAAGCAGTATGCCTTGGATTGTATTGAGCGTATAAAATCGGCCTTCGGCGGGGCTACAGGCGGAATGGCTGTTGACTGGCAGAAGGTCGGAGAAGTCGCCAAAGACGTTTTAGGCATTATTGTGGGTATTTTGGAGGGCCTCGTTTTAATCGCAATCAAAACGGTGATGAACGCCATTACGTCCGCTATTCAAATAGTTGTCGGCGCGTTCAAGGCTTTATGGAATGTACTAAAGTTACTATGGTGGCCTTTTGAAACAATAATCAAAGTAATTATCGGATTATTCACGGGCGGTTTTAGCGGCGCCCTGGACGCGCTGGAAGGCCAGTTTGCAAAATTAGGAGAAATAATTAGCGGGATATTTGGTGGAATAGATATTGTTATTCAGGGGTTCATTGATTTTTTCAAAAACATATTCAAAGACGCTGTCGATTTTGTCGGCGGCCTGTTCGGCAATATAGGGGAAAAAGTTGGAAATGCCGTTTCCGCTGTAAAGGGATTATTTGGAGGCGGAAAAAGAGTCGATGTTGTAGGTCATGCGGAAGGCGGGATATTCACCCAGCCGCATATTGCCCAAATCGCTGAGCAAGGGGCCGAGGCGGTAGTACCATTAAACAATACGTCCCAGGGCTTTGATGTTTGGAAGCATGCCGGAGAATTAGGCGGGTATTTGAAAAGCGCAAGCGAACAGGTGCCGGCCGTATTGGCGGCAGCCCCGGTTGCGGCCGCTGCGCCGTCCGGCAAAACTCCTGAACCCTCCCCTGTTATGGCCGCCGCGTCCCAAAAAATTTCATCGGGAGATACCGCCGTCAGAGTCGATTTCAGGATGACAAATAATTTCAACGGCGGAACCCCTGACGGCGAAACGGTAAAGCAAATATCCGAAGCTGGCCGGAAAGCGGGTGATGATTTTGAATCCCAGGTACGATCGGTGTTTGAATCGATTATGCGGGAACGCATGAGGGTGTCTTATGGCTAAAAAATACCTGGCCCCGCAGGGCGCCGTGTGGGATTGGCTAAGCTGGAAACACTATGAGGATGAAAGATTTATTGACGTCCTATTGAAAGCAAACCCCTCATTGCGCCGTGTTGTACAGTTTGAAAAACCGACACTGATAATAATTCCTGACAAGCCGGTTGTACCGCCAGATTCCGTTACCCAATTACCCCCGTGGAAACAGGGGGTCTGATATGTTACCGCGGCGTTCTTTCCTGGAAGTAGAAATTGGCGATACTGACATTTCAAAAGCGGTGTCGGATGTTATTCTTGACTTTACTTATACCGACAGGGCATCCGGAGAATCGGATTCCATAGACTTAAATTTAACCGACAGGGACGCGAAATTCATTGGTGATTGGTATCCGGAAAACGGCTTAGGTTTCAAAGCTAAAATAAAAGTGGAGAACTGGAATCAGGGCGGGGATTCCGGTGAGCTGGATACCGGGAAATTTAGAATCGATTCATGCGGTTTATCCGGGCCCCCCGATAAATTCAGCATTAAGGCGGTATCTATTCCCGTAACGTCCAGCTTGAAGCGGGAAGAAAAAACAAACACCTGGGAAGAGGCCACCTTACAGGAAATAGCCAAGTCAATCGCGGACAAGGCCGGTGTTCAATTGATGTACGAGGTTAAATCCGATATCAAGTTTGACCGTGTGGAACAGCTTCAGCAGACGGATATGTCTTTCCTCATGGATTTGTGTACCCGATACGGCGTGTCTTTGAAAGTGACTGATGGAAAAATGGTTTTGTTTGAGGAATCGGTGTATGAGGAAAAAGACCCGATTGACACCTTTGATAAATCCGAAATTGGCAGCCGTATAATTGACTATTCTTTCGCGCAAGATACGAATGGCACGGTTAAAAAGGTTGAATTGTTTTACAAAGATCCAAAATCCGGGATCGTTGCGCAGGGTGAATTTACCCCGCCCAATCCCCCGGCGACAGGGCAAAAGCTGGTGTTGAATGAACGCCCTGGGGATCTCCGGGGGGATAATTTCAGAAAAGGCGTTGACAACAGTTCCGGCAGCGCCGGTGGTACGTTCGATACCGGGATAAGGCCGTTTAATGACATACTGGTCGATTTTAACAAGCCAAGAACGGACGTGACCGATAACGCCAATAGAATTTGCCGGGCGCGCTGCCGGGAGAAAAACAAAAACGAATGGACCTGCGCATTAAAAATAGTGGGCAATGTGAAAATGGTTGGGGGTGTCACAATCAGTTTAACAAACTGGGGAAAATATTCCGGGAAATACATGGTGGATGTGGCAAGCCATAAGACCGGCGGCCGCTATCTGACAACAATCAACGCCCACAGGGTTTTGGGGTATTAGCATGGCGGATAATCGGGCGGCGCTCCACCAGGGGCAGACAACAGAGCGCAATACAAATTCCGCTTCGGCGCGGGTCGGCTTTGACGATCTGGGCGGAACTGTTTCCGGGCATATGCAGGTATTGTTCCCCGCGGCAGGGGGATGGAATTTCTTTTATACGCCAAAAGTTGGAGACCAGGTAGTAGTAAACCGTCTCCCAAACGGCGCTGAAGAGGGATATATCATAGGCAAAGTTTACACCGCCAATAAAATGCCTCAGGGGGGCGCAAAGGATATTTTTTTAATGGTCAGCGATGACGGAAAAAATATTGTCAGATTTGACGCTGACAAAGGCACATTGGATTTGATATGTGACCAGAAGGCGGCATTGAAATTTAAAAACCTGGATATAGAAGTTGAAGAACATACGCATATTAAAACAAAAACATTTCATGTGGAAGCGGAAGAATGGATTGAAGTTGAAGCTGGAAAAACAATCGATACTATTTCTGGAGAGGAAACAAATATATCAGCCGGTAAGGATATTAATACATTATCTGGTGCGAATACAAATATTACAGCGACAGCAAATGTTACTGTTGTTGGTGCAAATATCAATTTGAATTAGGAGGCTATATGCCAGCAGTTGCAAGGGTAGGCGATCTCGAATCCGGTTCATGCCCGATAGGGCCGTCATCTCTCGCGGGGCCGCTTTCAATTGCGGAGGGGGCCGGTACTGTATTTGTAAATGGGATACCAGTGGCAAGAACTGGAGATCCTTATGGCGGTGTTCATGTTCATATTCCATTCCCTCACCCTACACACGGTTTATCCTGCGGCAAAGGGTCAGGTTCCGTGTTTATTGAGGGAAAGCCTGTTTTTAGAAAGGGCGACCCTACCTCGTGTCCGAGTGTTCAAGTTGATGCGTCAGGAAATGTTTTTGCGGGAGGTTAAATGACAATCGGATCATGGGGTGATTTCGTTTTTGAAGTCTCAGGCAATATTGCCAAAACGTTCCATAAACTTTCTCAAAAGTCATCCGGCCGCTGGGCGGAGCATGAGACGATAAATACCGCCCCATTATCGGAGTTTCTTGGCCCTGGCCTTGATGAATTGGAAATATCAATCATTTTCACCACTATGCTGGGTGTGGACCCGCGGAAAAGTTATGAGGATTTGAGGGCGGCGGTACGGAAAGGCGAATACTACCCCCTTATTTTGGGAGGTTTTCCGTTAAGTGATAATTTGTGGAAGGTTACCGAAATATCCGGAGATTCCACGGTATTTGGCCCGCGTGACGGCGAAATAATGTGGATGGAATTGAGTGTAACCGCGAAGGAGTATAACTGATGATAACGGTTGAGAGTTTACCCGCGAATGTTACGTATGGATTATCCGGAGGCCCGGAGGTTATGCAAAATGTCCGCACGATTTTGACGACCCGGCGCGGCACGGTTCCCCTTGACCGTGATTTTGGCATTAGCTTTGAGTTTTTGGACAGCCCGATAAACACAATCCGCGCCAAAGCGGAACAGGAAATATTTTTACAGTTAAAGAAGTACGAACCCAGGGCGATCCTGAAACAAATTATATGGGAAACAGACGTGATATCGGGGCAGATTTCGCCGTCAGTCAAAGTGGAGATAAATCAGAATGTCATTTAGCGATTTACAATTTTCGGAGACAGACGCAAGAAAAATTCAAGACCGTTTGCAACGGGTATATGAGGAAGTCCGCAGGGCGGCGGGCGAACCGGGTTATAGGTTGGCCCCGGCAGATCCGGAGCGGCTTGTCCAGTTGGCGGAGGCCGCGGTATTAACCCAGATCGCCACTGACATTGACAAAACAGGAAAGGGAAACCTGCTTTTCTTTGCTGATGAAGAAACAATAGAACACATCGGAAGCCTGTACGGGGATAGGGGAAAGAGGCTTTCGGAATCATATGCGCTGACAACAATGCGGTACACATTATCGGTTTCCCGGACGGTACGGACAATAATTCCAAAAGGATACCGCACAACGCCTGATAACAAAGTTTTCTTTGCCACAAGTAGCGTGATTGAGATTCCGGCTGGCGAGATGCATGGAGACGTGGAAGCCGAATGTACAACGGCAGGCATGGCCGGGATGGGATTTGAGCCCGGCGATATAAACAACATGGTGGATGTTTTGCCGTTTGTCGCATCGGCTGAAAATATAACACCCACAAGCGGCGGCGCTGATAGAGAGGACATTGAGGCATACCGGGCCAGGCTGCAATTACTCCCGGAATCTTTTTCCGTTGCCGGTCCTGACGGCGCCTATGGGTTTTGGGCTCGGACCGCAAACCCGGGGATTACTGATACAAAAGTCTGGATGCCCGAATTTGATTTTGCTTCCTTCGGCGCGTTCCTTGCCCCGTGGGGAATAACAGATACCGAGATTTTTTATAGGGCGTTATTCAATTATTTCCGGGAATCGGGAACCGGGCCCGGAAACGTTAATATAACGGTTTTAATGAAGGACGGGTTACTGCCGTCACAGGAGGTCAAAAATCAGGTTATTGAGACACTATCGGATAAGCGGGTACGGCCGCTTACTGATTTTGTCCATGTGAAAGATCCGGAACCTGTTGAATACAGCATTATCGCGAGATACTGGATACGTACCGAGGACGCTACAAAAGCCCAATCTATCATTGACAGCGTTGGCTTGGCCGTAGAACGGTTTATCGACTGGCAGAAAAGTATTTTGGGACGGGACATTAACCCGTCATATTTTCATCGGTTGCTTATGGAATGCGGCATAAAATGGGCGGTTATAGAAGAACCGTCCCCCACAAATCTTGATCCTTGGCAGGTCGGCATTTTAAGCGGATCGCCACAGGTCATTTTTGAAGGGCTGGAGGATGAATAGTGGATCTGTCTGATGTTTCCATAATAAGGATGCTTCCTCCCAATTTGGCGCGGGATAAAAATGTCCGCCTGATGTGCGAAGCATTTGATGATGAGCTGCGTCGTATAGTTGCCGATATACCCGGTATCACGGTTGTACCAAATCTGGTTCTCAAAAAGATCACCGATAATTTGCTCTTGGATTTATTGGCGTGGCAGTTTCATTGTGATTTCTATAGTCCTGATCTATCAATAGAAACAAAACAGGAATTAATTCTCAAGTCCCTGGACTGGCATACCCGGAAGGGAACGCCTTCCGTTGTGGAGGAAATTGTTTCGACGATATTTTCGAGAGCAAAGATTGAAGAGTGGTTTGAGTACGGCGGGTTCCCGTACAGGTTTCGTATTGCGACAGAAGAAAATATGCCGGATGAAAATACAAGAAATAAACTTATTACCGCAATTAATTCTGTTAAAAATACCCGCAGTTATTTAGACGCATTAACACAATTATATGATTACATTGATGAAATCTCGATAGAAGAAATAATAGAAATAAGAGTAAAAACGAAATTATCAGATCCGGTCAGCAATGGCCTGATAAAGTTTAACGGACGAATAAAATTTGACGGAAAAACATTAAATGATAAAGTTACGGCCAAAGGTTTATTCGACGGCATGTATAAATTCAACGGCGATCTTGCATTCAACGGCATCGGAAGAACAACGCCTAAATATAATCCAATACCGCCGTTTAAATTTTCATCCGGAGTTGTTGACAGGATGGTTGTGAATATACACGGCGAAGCCATAAGCGATCAGGCGGATTTGAGCGAATCCGTTTTTATTGGAATGCGGAAACACCGTCATTTTAATGGCAATTATAAATTTGATGGTTCAATACAATTTGATAGCATGATACTTATCCCCTTGGGATAACTATAAATTAGCGGAGGTTTTACCATGGTAAAGTTTGACGAAAATATCCCAATGAAGGGTATTTTTGAATTGACGGTTTATCGATCCGGAGAGCTCATTGAGAAAATTAAAGATCACAACCTTGTTGTGAACGGAGCTAAAGCACAAATGGCGCGTTTAATTGCCGGCAATGTATCAGGCCGAAATATAGACCGGATTGCCTTTGGGACAAACGGAGTAGAGCCTGAACTGACAGATACCTTGATAATAGGGCAATGGGCAAAACCAATCTTGAGTTTTTCGTACCCAAGTAACGGGAGAGTACAGTTTAATTGGGATCTGCTTGTAACTGAGAATAACGGCATAGCAATTAGAGAATTCGGATTGCTTACCGGGAATG
>JAISQR010000461.1 GCA_031274035.1 Treponema sp.
CGCGGGCCGGTTTTGGCCCCTGTATCTCATGCTGTTTCCGGCCATTGTTTATTATATTTTAATTTGTTATATCCCCATGGGGGGTATCCTGATGGCCTTTCAGGACTTCAACTTCCGAAAAGGCATCTGGGGCAGTAAATGGATAGGCTTTCAATATTTTATTACTTTTTTTACCAGTTATGATTTTCCCCGGCTCCTGAGGAATACCCTGACCATCGGGGTAATCAAGTGTATCATTGAATTTCCCTTTCCCATTATTCTGGCCCTCATGTTGAATGAAGTTAAAAATATGACCTTTAAGCGGGCCAGTCAGACCATCTCCTATATGCCCTATTTTATGTCCGATGTTATCGTGGTTACCATGATGCAGCGCCTTTTGGCGCCGAATATCGGGATACTCAATAGTTTTATTGCCGCCCTTGGGGGCGACCCGTCCACCTTTTTTATGATGGAGGCAAAATATTTTTACCGATTACTATTTTCCATGGATATTTGGAAGGGGATAGGCTACAGTTCCATCATCTATCTGGCCGCTATAAGCGGGGTCGATGCGGAGCTTTACGAAGCGGCGGAAATTGACGGCTGTGGTAAAATTAAAAAAATATGGCATGTTACCCTGCCGGGTATCGCCGGAACTATCGGTATACTTTTTATTCTAAGCGTGGGTTCACTTATTTCCTCAAGTTATAGCCAGATACTGCTCCTGCGTACTCCGGGGAATATGTCCCTGGCGGATACTCTGGATCTGTTTGTGGTTCGGGTGGGCCTGCAAAACGGCCAGTTTGGGTACGCCACCGCGGTGGGATTGGTACAGGGACTGGTGGGTCTGTTTCTGGTAGTTATGACCAACAGGATTTCGAGGAAATATGCGGAGGTTTCAGTCTGGTAGCCTGACGGCGCCGGTGAAATAAGGTATCCGTCTATGCGGATACCGGATTATATATTGGAGGTTTTAGTTATGATAAAAGTTGGTAGAAAAATTGTTGCCCTGGCTTTGGCGGGTTTTGCCATTGCGGGAACACTTTACGGCGGCGGGCGATCCGATAGTTCGTCCGGGACACGGCCCGCGGGGGCCCCCGACACCTGGATCGCCAACAGAAAGATCGTTATTCAGGCGTATATCGACGATATCGGGTATAATCTGCCGGATAATCAGTCCGCTTCCCCGGCTTTTCAGGAATTGAAAAAAAGGACGGGGATAGATTTGCAGATAAACTACACCCCCGGTCAGAACGATCAGGCGGTTATGGCGGCGCAGTTGGCCGCCGGTACTATCCCTGATATGATCGTCAGTTACCTGAACAATTCTACCCGCCCTGAATTCCCCATCCTCTTAAAGGCGGCTAAAGACGGTATGTTTGCGGATGTTTCCCCCTATTTTGCAAGCGCCAAAGCCTATAACCGCTATTTGGAACCGGGTTATCTCCCAAACGACACCCGGCGGAACATTATGTGGCGGGATGATCTGGGGGGCAAGGTATATCTGGTTCATCTTGCCATTGCGGCGGTGGACAGATCCTTGGAGTTCGACCCCAGCAGAAATTATGTGGGCGGCCCCTATATTCAGGAGCGTATTGCCCAGGCGCTGAATGTGGACGTTAGAAAGATCAGAACCCCCGACGACTTCTACAATCTTCTGGCGGCAGTTAAAAACGGCGGCTTTAGGGATAACAACGGCAGATCCGTAATCCCTCTGGGTCCCAAGTACTGGGGCGGTTCCTTTGATGCCATCGGGATGTGTATGCCCGGTCTGGTATGGGGAGTAAGCGACGGTTACAATATTACGCCGGAAGGCAAGGTACTCCATGAAGCTGAGACCGAATGGGCCATGAAGCGGGTAAATTATGTCCGCAAGCTGCTGGCGGAGGGCCTGATGGATCAGGAATTCTTTACTATGGACGATACCCGCGCCTTGGAATACTACACCAACAACTCCGGGGCCATCATTGGGGATGTCCACAACTATGTCGATCTCATCAACCAGAACGGGGGCTGGATTCCTCTGCATTATCTCGATGACTGGACGGGAAACAACCAAAAAACAAGCGGCGGCAAGAGCGGTTATTGTGCATGGGCCATCAGTGCGGATGCCAAAAATCCGGGGGAGATATTCAGTTTCATTGACTACCTTTCCACCTACGAAGGGCAGGTTTTGGGACGGTATGGTATTGAGGGGCTGACCTATACCCAGGTGAACGGTAAACCGAGGCTGAATGCGGAAGTTCAGGGGTACTTAAACGCGGGGGACACGAATACGTTGATCAACAAATACGGCTTTGGTTTTGGGGGAGCTGCCAATTACTTCTTTGATTGTGTGATAACCAACGAGGACTACCTGTATAATTTTGGGGAGGAACGTCCCGGCATGGGCAGCAGTAATCAGTACGCCAAGGCCATTGAAATCGGTACCAAATATCCTCCTTCGGGTATCCGGCTGGTGGAAGGCTTGAGCGCCGCCGCCTATCTTTCCGATGAAAGTATGTCAGCAATTAAGGCGCGGCTGGATCTGCTGAACTATAATGAAGCGATTCAACAGGCAATCTATGCGCCCGGTGACGCGGAGGCCGTCCGGATCATCGAAAGTTTCCGGCAGCAGCTTGTAAACGCGGGGGTCAGGGACTTTGAGGCCCACCTGGAACGGCTCTACAAGGCGGATCCCAAATCTATCAGTTTCCGTCCGTAAATGAAGAAGGGCATGTATGACAAGGTACGGAATAGACCGCCGCCGGCTTCAGTCGCCGGAAATACTGTTGCAGGTATTTATTTACGGCTGTATCGTTTTTTTGTCCCTGGCGATAATCCTTCCCTGCCTCAACATACTTGCCCTGTCTTTGAATGACGGCGCCGATGCGGCCCGGGGAGGCGTCAGTTTCTGGCCCCGGGCCTTTTCCCTTGCCAACTACCGGGAAGTTTTCCGGGACGGAAAGGTGATGAGGGCTTACCGGATCACCCTTGCCCGGACGGTTGTTGGTACCCTGGGGAAGCTTGTCTTCACCGCTATGGCGGCTTATGCGCTTAAAAACAAAAATTTACCCGGCCGGAAGCTGATCAATTTTTTTATTACCTTTACCCTGCTTTTCGGCGGCGGGGTGATCCCAACCTATATCCAATATGCCCGCCTGGGGCTTATCAACAGTTTCTGGGTATATGTGGTACCCAGCCTTGTGGATGTGATCCACCTCATGATGATCCGCACCGCCTTTGAGACCATCCCCGACAGTCTGGAGGAATCGGCGAAACTGGACGGCTGCGGCTATTTCCTTTCCTTTGTCCGGATCGTTCTGCCCCTTTCCAAGGCGGTTATCGCCGTGGTCGCCCTTTTTACGGCAGTGGGCCATTGGAACGACTGGTTCGCCGGGGCCTTCTACATGACCAGCGATAAAAACTGGCCTGTGGCCACGGTACTCCAACAGATGCTCCAGCGGGCCATGGACGCCGCCAAGGCTGATCCCAATACCACTCTGAGTCTGACAACCCTTCTGGCAAGGGAACGCAATATTGTAACATCCGATTCCCTGAAAATGTCCACAGTGGTGATTTCCACTGTTCCTATTTTGTGTATTTATCCTTTTGTACAGAAGTATTTCACCAAAGGCATTATGATTGGAGCGGTAAAGGGGTAACGGAAGGAAAGTCCCCTGAACTAAACTTGACCCGCAGATAAGAATGAAGAAGAAAAACCGCGAAGTCGTATAAATATTTTTATCAGTTAAAACTATCCGTTTTATTCCGTCTTTGAATTACTGGACTTGTTCGATAACCTATTTTACTGAACCCTATCGGGTTCGGGTTATCGAACAAGTCTCGCAAAATACTGCGTATTTTGCTGTTTTTAAGCGGAAGTTGTTCAAAAACTGA
>JAISQR010000492.1 GCA_031274035.1 Treponema sp.
AGGACCGTGCTTACCTCTATCCCGATGCCCGCCGCGCTCATCCCGCTTCCCTGCCTTTGCGGGGCAGCCTGCGCCGCCTGCGCCACCTGTCCGCCCTCCAAGGACATACCCTTGACAAAATTGGCGACCAGCGTATTGACCCCGTTATACAGCTCGCGGGGGCTTCCGATAATAAAATCGTTGGCGCTGTGGCTGAACTGCCCGGTGGATACATCAAGTATCTTTACCGTTACCGCGTAGTCGGAACCCATCGCGTCCACAGAGCCCGTAACAATGTAGCTGATGTTCTGTAGTTGCAGCTTCTTTACGTTCTCGCTGCTGGAAATAGCGCTTACCGCTATCTGTTGGTTGCTCAATAGCTGGTCTATCTCCGCGCGGGTAACGATCTGGTATTTCCCCGTAGCTACCATCTGCGATTCCACCAAGTTGCGCACCGTCAGGCTGTCCGCCCGCGCCTTCTCGGTATTTACGTTGGAGCTAAACTCCACCACCGCCAAACGGGGCCGCTCCTGGGAAAAAACAATGCTGTTCACCGCCAACAACAAAACCGCCAAACCTACCGCCGCTTTTTTCATGGATAAACCCCTTTTGCTTTTTTAAAATGGTGTATCTATACGGAGAAAAAGTCAAGTGAAAAGCAGGGGTGTCAGACGCCATATGCGTTCACTTTGGATCTTTTATAACCACGAAAAGCACGAAATTTTTGCCCGTAATCCTTTCATTATGCCTTATTTTTTGTGTCTTTAGTGTTTTTCGCGGTTGATTTTTTGATTAAGTATACGCATATGGCGAGAGCCCGCCCCCTCTCCTCATTCCAGCCGGTCTTCACCGTTTTCTGCCTTCACGGCGTTGCCGTTACCTTACGCTCTCTCTTGAGACTTCCATTGTTCGCCCCTTCCCGGCTCGATTCGTTCTATCTTTACGGTACGGGCTTAGAGAAACGGCGGTAGTATCAGTATGAATACGTTAAAAACCGCGTGCAGCCCTGGTTGCATCTCCTCTATAAAGGTTATTATATGCCAAGCTGCGATCCTTGAGTTTGTCTTTAACCGCCTGAGAAAACGGCATACGAATCCAGAAAATAGTACGAACCTCTTTATCAAGTTTCTGCACGGCATCACTTTCTTTAGTAACCCATAATATATAATCCTGGATAAAAGTTTCCTTAACATCTCCTTTCAGTTTCATTTTTGTAAACCATTGATAGTATTCTCCGGTAAGCCCTTCTTCCATCCAGTAATAGGAAGCCTTCTCTTTAGCCATCTGCCAGCGAAGATCGCCCACGGCAGAAAGCAATGCTATAGTTAAATTTTTGGGATACATTGGTATGGCAATACGCCCCCGGCTGGTCGCCCTGTTATGACGGTCGAAAGGCTCCCAGCAGATTCCATAATCCCCATAGCAGGGAACAAGCACAATATAGGGCACAATACGATTCATCATCTTTCTGTAAGGTCTTTTAAAGGCTTCGGCATCGATACTTTCTAGCCAGGCAAGCTTTTCAATTACATTTTCCCTAAAAGCTACATCATTTGGCGTACAATGATAATATTCATTCATCAAAAGAGGAAAGTGGTTGCCCTGCCGTCCTATGGTCAACTTCACCATTTGTTTAACGGTTTCACATTCCGTATCAACTGCCTTGACATCAATGGTAACCGCCCCCCCTGCTTCTTCCACTTTTTCCCTTAGAGTCTTTACATCAACTTCCGCTTCCTTCATATCCCGTAAAAAGCCTTCCATGTCGTGATCGGCTTTAATGAGATTCTTCAATAACTCCTGCACATCGGAAAATATCTTCTTTTGTGCTTCAGTATAACAGGACCCGACCTCCGGCAGTCCGTCAATCGGATAATGCTCCGCTATAAGTTTTATCCTATCGAGAAGTGACTTTTCAAGAATAATCCGATCATTATCCCTTGTCCGCAGAAGCATTTTGGTACTGTCCAATTTGCCTATGGCCTTTTCCAAAAGCTGCTGAAGGTGCATCTGTGTGTTGCTTTTTGCAATGCGCACCTCGTCGGTAGCAGAATTTTTGATAATCCCGGAGCCTACTGCTTTAAACCATTCATCTAAATAGTAAATAGGCTGCGAAAGCTCATTATCCACAACTAACTTTGAAAAGAAGGCTCTATTATCGGCATCGAGAAATGCTGGATGCATCATTCCATATCTAAGCAAAAATTTTTTGGGATCCGGTATTTTTCCCGCGGCCTTATGAGCTACTCCAAGAAGAAAATCCCAGTAGACTGTTATGAACTGCTGCCTGTAAACGCCGCGATCCTTCGGATCCTTTGTATTTAAGTATTTTTGAAGTATGGTATTTACCCGTTTACCAATATCACCTTCGCCCGAAAGGGCAATTTTATAATAATTGGGATCATTGAAAGCATCTGTAGGTATACTTTCAAAACGTTTAGTTATCTCTGGAAATTTCTCCTCTGCTACATCGTTCTCTCCTGCTGCCAGAGATTCATCATCTTCAGCCTCATCACTAAAGATACTGGCAAAATCGGGTATTGGTGTTGAATTATCGGCTGCCGTCGTACCGAGCAATGCAGCAATCTCGGGGTCCATTTCCCCTTGGAACATATTTTCTTGGGCCATAAATAAAAATTTTCCTGTCTAATAATAATATATATATAATTAGGATAAAACTTTTCTCGTTATCTTGTCAATGTCGTATTGTTTGTTTACTAAAACATGGGGACATCATTGCCCTATAACTATTGTTGTTCATACAATTCTTTGATATACTTATCTTGAATGGTTTTCCGGAGGCAAATATGGGTAGTCTTGGTGTTATAAATACAGATCCGGCAATAAAGAATTTAGTTGAATTCGCCTTTAAAAATGAGGGGAAGGGCGCATACGAGCTAAAATTTTTTTGTCAAAGAGAGGAAATTCTCGATTTTTTTAGCTATAATATTCCAGAAGTAGTTATCATTAATTTTTCCGATCCCCACATCAATATTGAGTATATATGCAACCATATCCGTGATGATAGATGGATTTTAAATTTTGGGATAGTAGGTCTTTTTTCCCAGGAAAGACACAATGAGGAGGGCCTTCTTGAAAAATACAAGGCGATCAATGTATTAAATATGCTGGAAACCAGCCGAATCAGGTCCCATCTGGTAAAAAGCGTTCAAATTATTGAGCGAAATTACCAGATAATTTTCCAGAGAGAATTTACCCGGAACCTCATGGATGGGGCAAGCGGCAGTTTTATTATAGGCAACGATCTCCTGGCGGTTCCTCTCTATGCTAGTATCGGGGCTACTATTCTGGCTCAGCGGGGCCTCATCACACCAGACAACAAAATGCACCTGCAACTTGCTCTGGGGGAACTTATTGTTAATGCCGTAGAACATGGCAACTGTGGTATAACCTACGATGAAAAAACAATTGGTATGGATAAAGGACTTTCTGTAGTGGATTTGGTCGCAGAAAAATGCAAGGATCCCGCCATAAGGGCAAAAAAAGTCGATTTTCAATGGGAAATTCGAGCTGAAAAGAGCCTATTTACTATTCATGATGAAGGAAAAGGCTTTGATGTTAAGGCTCATCTTAAAAAAGTTGCTACACAGGACATGCTTAGTCTTCATGGCAGGGGGATTAAACTGGCATCCATGCTTTCGCAGGAGCTTATCTACAATGAAAGGGGCAATCAGGTAACTTTATGTATTAAACATGATAGCATGGTAGAACATGAAGTTCCTATCGGTTTTTCCAAAGAACAGGTAGTTATCGTTAAAAAAGGGGATATAGTCCTGAGAGAAGGAGAGCCGAGTGATTTCCTTTACTATATTTCCAGCGGTAAGTATTCCGTCTTTCATAACAGTAAACAGGTAGGGATTCTATCCCCCCAGGATATCTTTATGGGGGAGATGTCATTCCTCCTTAATCAGAAACGATCAGCTTCAGTAAGAGCTGAGACTCATGGTAAATTAATACTTCTGCAACGGAAAAATTTTGTCAATGTTATTCGGGAACATCCCCACTACGGCCTCTTTCTTTGCAAGGTATTGGCGCGGAGGCTGGTCCGCAGTAACGACCAGAATGCGGCATTAATAACAAAGTACAAATCTTAAAGATTTGTTCCTGTCAATTTCATCATTTTTAAGAGGTTTTTATGTCCCATCAAAAGAGAGATTTTAAAAGCTGGCTTCATTTTTTCCTGGGATTCTATACACCCCCTGAATTTGTCCTTATCATTCTAAAATTCTTCACCGGCGGACGGTTTAAAGAGTTGTTAAGGCCCCTTTCTTCAAAAAGTGACCAGATAAAAGCGGCTTATAAGACCCATAGAGTACGTTTTTTTGTTATTATGGGTACAATTTATGCTGTTATTCTCTTCTTTATTGGTTTCTTTTTCTTTGAATCCCGTAAACCTCAGCCTATTTTTATTGATTTTTTCGTATCTGCTCCAACCAACGAGCCGGATCCTGATGACAGAAAACCGCTTATTGTAGAATTTGAGGGCTCCGCGGCCCCTCTGGAAATGGCGGACAAGGAAATTTCCGGTGGAATTACTATTAATCCGCCTATGCCTGGTATTTGGCGGTGGATAGGTGATGATACGCTCGTATTTACCGCCGAAAATGCCTGGAAAATCGGCAGCCGCTATACCGTTAATCTGGGGAAGAATCTGTTCCCCAGGCATATTAGAACCAATAATTCGTTTGCGTTTAATATCGAGGATTTTTCCCTTGTTGAAGGGGATACGGAATTCTACATAGATCCGGAAGACAGCGCTGTTAAACGGGTTACAGCCGGCATTAAGGCGAATTATCCTATAGATTCGGCCTCCCTTGAGAATAGTATCCGCATTGAGCCGCAGATAAGCGCCGATTCCGGTTCCCTCCAGAAACGGCTTTACCAATATACCGTTAATTACAGCGAAGATCGTACCGAGGCTTATATTGTCTCCGAAGCTCTGGGGATGCCTTCCCGATCAGTCCCCATGAAGATTACAGTTCAGAAGGGGGTCAAGGATGCTACCGGTAATGGCAGCCCCGGAAGCGAACTGAGCTTTACCGTAGAGATTCCTGGTATGGCCAATTATGCTTCAGTACAGGATCTAAGTCAGGAACTGGTGCGTAACGCGGAAGAGAAGTATGACCAGGTAATTGTTCTTTCTACTAAAGGTACGATTGATGAACAGGAACTCGCCAAAAACATAGGCGTATGGGAACTGCCGGTAGATCTTCCTGAACTGCCCGGCCTTAAAGCGGTAAAAAATTATGACTGGTATTCAGCCGACAGGGTGGTAGATGAGGTACTAGCCCTTTCCCGAAAAATTGATTTGGATGTTATACCCGGTGAACTCAAGTATAATTCAGTTAATAGTTTTAAGTTTACTACGGATCCTGGACGTTATGTATATATCAAGCTGAACCGTGGTACGAAATTCTACGGCGGTTATTACCTTAGCGAGCCCTACGAGACGGTTTTTCAGGTTAAACGCTTCCCCAGGGAGCTTACTATTCTCTCCGAGGGGGCTATTCTGTCGTTCTCCGGGGATAAAAGGCTTCCCATGATGACCCGTGGTATCAGCGAAGTTTCATTCAACATAGGAAGGATACGGCCGGACGACATTAATCATCTGGTTTCTCAAACATCAGGGGATATAAGCAACCTCTATTTCCGCAATTATACCTTTAATTACAACAATATAACCGAACAGTATACCGAAAAGACTAATATTATCTTAAAAGACGAACGGGATATAGGTTATTTTTCCTTTGATTTTGCAAGATACCTTGCAAATATCCCTGCACAGAATCTGCGGCACGGCTTTTTTATCTTTACGGTACAGGGAGAAGGATCAAACGAAGATTTCCAGGACCGCAGGCTTATTATGATTACGGACCTGGGCTTCTATGTAAAAACAAATGCGGATAATACAAAAGAAATTTTTGTCCAGTCTATTGCGACAGGACGGCCTGTCGCAGGAGCAACGGTAAATGTTCTGGGGCTTAACGGGAATCCTATTGTCTCTACCTATACAGGAATAGATGGTCATGCGCAAATTCCAGAGCTTTCTGATTTTAAAAATAACCTTGCCCCCACGGTTTATACGGTCCGTTTGGGTGAAGATATGTCGTTTATGCCCTATTTTGCGTCAGGACGGAACCTAGACTATTCTTCCTTCGATATCGGAGGTATCCAGGGGGCGGATGATCCGAAAACATTGAGGGCCTTTATCTTTTCCGACCGGGGGATCTACCGTCCGGGAGATGAAATTCGTATCGGCCTGGCGGTAAAAGCCGGGGATTGGAAGCTCAATCTTGCCCGTACCCCCCTGGAATTCCTCGTTACCGATCCGAGAGGCGCTGAAATTTTTAACAAACGCATAAGCCTTTCCCCGGAAGGCATGGAAGAAATTCGTTTTAGCACCCAAAACTGGTCGCCGACCGGCGCCTACACAGGTACTTTGTATGTGATACGGGAAAGGGAAAACCGGAATGAGGAGCGCATCTACCTGGGATCGGAAACAATAAAAGTGGAGGAATTCCTTCCCGATAGCCTGAATGTTACGGCTGTCTTAAACGCACACCAGGGCGGCATCCCACAGACAGGCTGGATTGCCCCCGGCAGCCTTGAGGCTACGGTAACGGTCCGCAATCTTTTTGGGACGGCAGCCGCAGGTAACGATGTTAAGGCTCAGATCAATCTTACGCCCGGCCGCCAATATTTTAGGCAGTATCAAGATTATCAGTTCCAGGACCCCTACCAGACAAAAAATAGTTTCCAGGAATTTCTTGGTACGATCACAACCAATGATGAGGGAACTGCTGTTTTTCCTTTAAACCTTGCAAAATTTGAAAAGGCTACCTTTAGTCTTTCTTTCTATGCCGAAGCCTTTGAAAAAGGCAGCGGACGTAATGTATCCGCCCGCACCCAGGTGTATGTAAGCCCGTTGCCGCATTTAATCGGTTTTAAGGCAGACGGCAATTTGAATTACGTTCAACATAACACTACCCGGCTGCTATCTTTTATTGCGGTAAATCCCCAGCTTGAAAAAATATCTGTAGATGATATTACCTTTAACTTAACGGAATTACGCTATGTTTCGGTACTGGTAAAACAACCGAACGGAACTTACAAATATCAGTCGGTACAGAAGGAGTATCCTGTTTCTTCGGAAAAAGCCGGTATACCGGCTGAAGGCTACAGTTACCGGCTTCCTACCGATACCTCCGGTGAATTCCGGCTGACCCTTACCGGATCGGACGGGCTGGAATACAATAACATTGTTTTTACGGTAGCCGGAACCGGAAACCTGGCGCGAAGCCTTAACCGTACCGCAGAACTGGAACTTACCCTGAATAAAAGTGATTTTTCGGCGGGAGAAACCATCCAGCTTATGATAAAAGCGCCGTACCAAGGGGCGGGCCTTATCACTATTGAACGGGATAAAGTTTACGCATACAAGTGGTTCCAGGGAACGGGGGAAACGACGATGCAAAGCATCACGGTTCCTGCGGAATTGGAGGGAAACGGCTATGTCAATGTCCAGTTTACCAGGGCCCAGGACTCCCCTGAAATTTTCATGTCTCCCTTTAGTTACGGTACTTTGCCTATCTCTATCAGCAAAGAAAACCGTACTAACCGCATTAGCCTGGATATATCTTCCGATACAAAACCAGGCAGGCCTTTTTCAATTAAATACTCTACAAACAAACCAGGAAAGATCATTATTTATGCGGTGGATGAAGGAATACTCCAGCTTGCCCAGTACCGTACACCCGATCCAATAGATTTTTTCTTCAAAAAACGCGCTCTGGAAGTCCGTACCGCCGGTATTATGGATCTCATACTGCCGCGTTTTTCAATTGTTCAGTCTATGGGGGCTATGGGCGGAGGAGAAGGTTTTGATGAAATTGCAGGAAACCTTAACCCCTTTAAGCGGAAACAAAATGCGCCGGTTGCCTTCTGGTCGGGAATCATCAATGCCGATTCTGTACAGAGGGAAATTTTCTACACGCCGCCTGACTATTTTAACGGCACGCTCCGCGTGATGGCTGTTTCTATATCCGATGATGCGGTAGGTTCTGCCGAGGAACGTTCCCTGGTACGCAGTACCTTTATCATTTCTCCTAATACCCCTATGATGGCGGCTCCTGGGGACGAGTTTGCTATATCCCTTACCGTTACCAATAACCAAAAAGGGGTAGGGGACGCGGGAAAAGTGCGGCTTACAGCGGAAGCATCCCCTCACATTAGTATCAGCGGAGGGAGTTTCGATATGGCTATTCCTGAAGGCAAGAGCCATACCCTCAATATTCCTGTAAAGGCGGCGGGCCCGCTGGGGGCCGCCGAGATTAAATTTATAGCTTCTGACGCTCACGATACCTCCCCAAATGCGGAACGTTCAGAACTTTCCGCATACCTGAGCATACGGCCTGCCGTACCTTACCGTGTGTCCCTCTCGTCCGGGGCGCTAAAAAACAAATCCGCAGAAATTCCTGTAGAGCGGCAGCTATACGAGGAATTTCACACCAGGGAAGTCTCCCTGTCTTACCTGCCAACCGGTATGGCTAAGGGGCTCTATTTTTACCTTGATAATTTCCCCTATGGATGTTCCGAACAGCTTATCAGCGCAGCCTTCCCCTTCCTCTACCCGCAGCTCTTCTTTGAATTTGGCTTTACCCGCCAGGAAACGGAAGAAGGCATTTACCGTATAATAGGCATCCTTCAGGCGCGCCTTAAAGAGGATGGCAGTGTGGGCATGTGGACAGCCCAATCCTACTCTTCACCCCTTATCACCGTGTATGCGGCCCATTTCCTTACCGAAGCCAGGAATGCTGGGTACTATGTTCCCGCGACCTTTATGCAAGCGGTACTTGAGGGTGTGCAGGCTATTGTACAAGATGATAAAAATTCCTGGGACAGCCTGAGCGCCCGTGCATACGCTATCTATATACTTACCCTTAATGAGATTGTTACCACGCCGCTGGTGGAATCCCTTAAAAGGGACATTAACCGTTACCGCCGCGAGGCTGAGACTGAATTGCCCGGCCTCTACCTGGCAGGAACCTACGCGCTTCTCAAGAAAAACAGCGATGCTTCCGCCCTTCTTGGCAGGATAAAACGAACAATGACTAAGGATGCTTCCTACCGCTATACTGATGAACTTATGTACAATGCAGTATACCTTAGCATAATCGCACAGCACTTCCCAAACAGGCTGCGGGATATATCGGAGGATCTATTGCAGGGTATTGCCGGCCAGCTTGAACATCAGGCATATACTACAATCTCTGCCAACTACGCGCTTATGGCAATAAATGCCTACCTCAAAGTAGCGCCTACTGCCAAAACAGGAAATTTTACGGTTTTGGAGATGTTCAAGGATAATCAGCGGAGGCCGCTTACCCTGGAAGGGACAACCCTTTTCAGCGCGCCGTTCTCAGCGGAAGCACAGAAGATAAGCATAGAAAACAAGGATCAGAGCAACCTGTTCTATCAGATAAATACCGCAGGCTTTGATCGGGAACTGCCCTCTGCGGAAATCAAGAACGGCATAGAAGTATTCAGGGAATACCTTGACGGGTCTGGCAAGGTGATAGATTCGGCACAGATTGGGGATATTGTTCGGGTGAAGCTGAATGTAAGGAGCCTTGGCGCGCAAATTAACGATGTTGCCCTGGTTGATCTGCTGCCTGCCGGACTGGAAGCGGATATACCCTCGGTACGCGAAGCCGCAGGAGGGGGCGCCGGCGGTAATTCCTGGCGCCCTGATTATGTTGATATACGGGAAGACCGCATAGTCCTGTACGGAACGGCGGGCAGGCAGATTTCTACGTTTACCTATCAGGCACGGGCAATTAATGCGGGCAGCTTTACAAGCCCGCCCCTTTTTGCAGAAGCAATGTACGATAAATCGATATGGGCATTACGGCCCCAGACGCAATTGATTATCGTTAAGAGTGATTAAAAGTAAATGCCTGCCCTGAGCCGTGAAAGCGCTGCTTCCCGCTGAATGTTCATATTCTTTGGGGAGTTATCCTTCCCTGCCCGGCATCCTTCCCTGTTCTTCCTTCATCCGCCTTACCGTTTCTTCTGATAGTTCCATTGTTCTCCTCCCGCTGGATTCCTTGAGGGTATCTTATCATAAAAAAGTAAACGCCGATGCCCTGTAGTTTCCCTTGAATACAGAACACATTCGCGATACTATTAAATCATGGCCGATCCTGAACTGGTAAAGACGCTTGATTATATTATGAACCGCTGCGATGAAGCGGCAATAGAAGCGGTGGCAGCCGCGGTGGTGCGAAGACGGCGTGATTTAGCCCTTTTTGGAGGCAAGAGCAATCTGCCCGATCCGAAGAAGTGGGCCAAAGATATTACGTCTCAGATGAACATAGGCGCAAGTACAGACGGCGTAAGGGACATGGTCCGTAATATGGCGGTAGAGATTATCAAGCAGCATGCGCCGGAACTGACTGGGGAACAGATTGCGGAACTGACTGAAGCGTGGATTCCCGGCGGCCGGGAAGAGAGCGCTCCGTCCGGCGGGAATCCTGATTTGATGGAAACAATGGCCGCCCAGTTTGTTGCCTTTTCGCAGGGAAAGATGAGCCGCATAGAGGATCAAAGCCTCCGCGATCAGATGGGGGCTTGGCCTGACCGTTACTGGAAAACATTCCCCCAAGTAATAAAACTCATCATCCGCGATTACCTTAAAGGAGAATTCGACGAGAAGGCGTTCCAAGACAAACTGAGGACGGCCCTCTCCCTACAAGGGTAGAGAATGCCTCTAAAAATCCTGATTAACGGGCTGCTTTGACAGTTTGCAGGTAAAAATTCACAAATGTGAATTTTTACACGGTTTTAAGCGCAGGCGCAACAAACTGCTAAAGTCCATTAAGGTAGTCTATGCTGTCCTTGGCGCACTCAAGCGAAGTTTTTCCGGGGGTTGGCTTATCCTGTTCCACTACAACCCAAGAGGCTCCGGCTGCTTCGGATGCTTCGAGTATAGCAGGAATATTCTGCTTGCCGCGGCCTATGGCACGGAATTCAAAACCGCCCTTGGCATTAGGGTCAGCTTTCTTAGCAAGGCCGATAAGCTCGTACATGTTTTCCGGTTTAAGACCGTCGGGTATAAAGAAGTCCTTGAGGTGTACAACTGGGGAGCGCCGCTTGTAGTTGAGAATGTACTCGCTGGGGTTGACCCCGCCGATATTGACCCAACAGGTATCGATCTCGGTTTGGAGGAGGTTGGCAGGAACGGTATCGTAGAGATCGTCCAGTGCATACTTCCCGTTGTAGAGTTTGAATTCAAAGTCATGGTTATGGTACAGCAGAACAGCGCCTTTCTTGTTCACAAATTTGCCGAGGTTTGCAATACATTTTTTTACAAATTCGTAATTAGGGCCGGTGCTGCGGTCGTCGTCGTGCAGGTAGGGGATGACGATAAACTTGCAGCCTATTTGGATATGATTGCCTATGATCTTTTCAGGATCGGCAATCATATCGCGGTAGGGCACATGCGCAGAAATTGCGGTAAGCCCTGCCTTGTCGAGCCCTGCCTTGAATTCCGCCGGCGTCTTACCGTAAAGGCCGGCAAGTTCGACATACTTATAACCCATGCCGGCTACCTGTAACAGAGTTCCTTCAAAATCCTTTGTCAGTTCTTCGCGTACATTGTAGAGTTGAAGCATTATTGGAAGCATAGTTTTCTCCTTGTATAATATTACGAAAATTATCTATATTTTTACATGGAATCAAAGAATAATCAACAACTTTTTTGTCGTAATTAACAAAAAGGCTCCTGGAAACCGTTGGGGCTTTTATGAAAATCAAATCATTCTAAAGTGTTCTGTGTCTTACCGGGGTCTTTGCCGCTACTCTGTGTGCTTTTCGTTGAGAACCGAGGGTTTATCGTTACCATTGGAGGGTTATATGAGTATATGGACCGGCAATGGGCGGGAAGAAAAAGCGGACGCGAATTGGAAGAAGCTGTACTTTAGTCAGAGTAAAAATTACCCCGGCAACGCTGGTAGCTGGTATAAATTACTGTAACTGAGGGAGTATACAGGAAAAATTAAAACCGGCCTACACAATAAAAGAGGTGCAAAGCGGAGAATCCCCCCTGTCTTAATGAAGCCGATTCTATAATAAGGCGGGAAGGACCGGCGCCTCAAGAATAGCATTAATTTTTTTCAACAGTATCCCAGGGACAATAGGTTTTATCACATAATCCTTGGCGCCGCTGGCTGCTGCCTTGATAGTAAACTCGGGGCTTTCATGGGAGGTAATAAAAACAACCGGAATTTGCTTTAGTTCAGGATTATTCTGTAGACGCTCAAGAAATTCAAACCCTGACATTTCCGGCATTTCAATATCCAGAAGGATAAGATCGGCCTTAATGGTATTCAGCATGGTAAGCGCCACTTTAGCGGATTTTGACAAACGTATATCAAAACCATCATGTAGGATGACTTGGATGGTTGCAAGATTCATCGGCATATCGTCTACCGCTAAAATTATTTTTTTTGCGTTACTTTCATTCATAGTTTATCTTCTCCTTAATTATCGTACTTTTTCTATTTTTTCTCAAGCCGTTCTTCAATTGCCTGATAATTAAAATTGTTAGGCTGCTGCCGCAAGCAAACAATCAGTTCCGACCCGGTCAGAAATTCCTGCACATTCGCACACAGGGTTCTCCAGAGTTGTAATGAAAATCCTGTCATTTTCTTTTACCGTCTTCCAATCTCCCGCCTTGGCCGCCAATTCCAAAGCCTCCGCTTGTTTGCCTGCTGCGTTAGCCTATATCTGATAACTTGAGTCTTTGAGTCCATGTACTGTTAAGGTGCTTGCCGTTCAATAGTCCTGTAATAAGAGCCTTCCCTGTTTCGGATATTTCCGTCGTCTTGATCAGTTTTTCCTTATGAGTTTGTTGCGCTTCGCGCATAAAACCGTATGTATGCAAAAAGACCGCCTAAAAACGGTTGCTTTAATAAATATAATGAATATTTTGGGTTAAATGTTTTCAAATATCATCTTTTATCATCTTCAAATTATCCGTTTGTTACTTTTTTACTTGAAACACGTCTTTATATCTACTTATTATTGAGATATGAGTAATGAAAATAATCACTCCGATTATTTGGGAAAGAAGATATTTTTTCTCCACCCCTCGGCAACCATTCAAAATGTAGTGGCTGAAGAGTTAATTCAGCAGGAATACGAAGTTTATATTGTAAAAGATCATATAAAGCTGCGTGAAATTTTAAAAAAGTACCCCGATTCGGTGGTATTTGCCAATATCAACGATGGAATGCCGGAAAAAGAGTGGGAAACCTGGATACGGGCAGTCATAGCAGATCTTAAAGGCAAGATCGGCATAGGTATTCTTACGTCAAATAACGATGATACACTGCACAGGAAATATACCGTTTCCATAAAATGCCAATGCGGGTTTACAGTTCTAAAATCCGATTTGAATGTTTCGATTAAACAGTTGTACGAACATCTCCAGGCAGTTGATGCCAAGGGAAGACGAAAATACCTCCGGCTGACACTGGACAACGATAGCATGACTACCGTCAATCTTCCCCTCAATGGAACCTTTATCAACGGGGCTATCAAGGATATCAGCGTTGTAGGGCTTTCCTGCGCCTTCACTGATGATCCCGAACTGTCCAAGAATACTCTCTTCCAGGATATTCAGATTAAATTACAAAGTCAGCTTTTAAAAACCGAAGGGATAATCTTTGGTTCCCGTATAGACAGTACCGAAAAAATTTACGTGATTCTCTTTACCCAGCGTATAGACCCTGATGTAAGAACAAGAATACGCAAGTATATTCAACAGAACCTTCAGGCCAAGTTGGATAAAGAGATGGGACTATAGGAGTTTGTTGGGCTTCGCGCATAAAATGGTATAAATATTCATAAACATGAATATTTATACCTTGCAAACTCCCATCGAACCAAAGGTTCGCACTAACCGGGTTTTGGGAATGGCTCTAAATAATTTGGATAAATTTTATAGATAAAAACCGATAATATATAAGTTATATTCTTTAAAATCTAGCCCCACAAACTCCTAGCGGGGATGTTTAGATGTATCAAGAATCCGGCGGTGCATTTTTCTTGTCTTGGCTGCCGAACAACGGCACAATCATACGCGGAGGCGGTTATGAGCATATTCGAAGCGATAATCTTGGGGGCGGTACAGGGACTTACCGAATTTTTACCGGTAAGCAGTTCAGGGCATCTGGTGTTGCTGCAAAACATTTTCCGTATTTCCGACTCGGTTCTACTCTTCGATACGATGGTGCATGTGGGAACCCTTTTTGCGGTCTTTGTTGTTCTCTGGCAGGATATTTGGCATATATTGCGGCGGCCCTTTCAGCCTCTTACCTTTTATCTTATCTTGGCTACAATACCTGCGGTTGTTGTTGCATTGATATTTAAGGAACAGATCGAAAAGGCTTTCAGTTCCGCATCTTTTTTAGGTTTTGCCTTTCTTATAACCTCGGCTTTGCTCACTATTTCGGAATTCCTCTCCCGCCATTCAGGCCGGCTTAAAACCCAGGAAACTATGAACTGGCTTGATGCCTTTACCATAGGTATCCTACAGGCGGTTGCTATTATTCCAGGGGTATCCCGTTCAGGTTCTACCCTTTCAGGCGCTTTGTCCTGTAAGCTAGACCGTGATTTTGGAGCCCGTTTCTCGTTTCTCCTCTCCATACCTGCCATTCTGGGCGCTTTGATCCTCCAGATAAAAGACATAACCTCTGGTCAAGCCCCGGAAAGTATTCCGCTTCCCCTCATTGCAGCGGGAACTGTTACAGCCGCCTTGATTGGTTTTTTTGCGGTAAAACTTATGCTCCGTATAGTACGGGAAAGTTCCCTGCTTGGGTTTGCGCTCTATACTGCCGTCTTGGGAGCCCTGGTGCTGTTAGATCAGTATGTAACACATCTATTCTTTTAATTTTTGATATAAATTCACTATTTCCGGCTGTTAAAGACCATAAACATCAAGTTTTGTATACAATTCGCAATATTGACACTCTGTACTTCTTAATACAAGATAACTAATGAACATTCAAAATTTATTCCCCTCCTTGTTTCCCAATGGTATCGTTGCATGGCAGCTAGCTGCCCTGATATTCGCAGGTCTGTGTATCGGTATTTCAAAAACCGGCATCAACGGCGTTACTACTATTATGATCCCCGTCCTGGCTCTGATCTTCGGCGCCAAGGAATCGACCGGTATAGTGTTGCCCATGCTCTGTTTCGCCGATCTTCTGGCGGTAATCTATTACCGGCGCAATGCGGAATGGAAGCATATTTTCAGGCTGCTCCCCTGGGCCATAGCAGGATTCGGCATCGCCATTCTTGTAGATCGCCTCATTCCAGCTAAAGGCTTCAAATTCCTCATCGGCATCTGTATTCTAATCGGGCTGGTGGTTATGCTCTGGAATGACAGGCGCGGCAAAGATGTCAAAATCCCCTCCGCCTGGTGGTTCTCGGCAATATTCGGCACTATGGGCGGCTTCGCCACGATGATAGGAAACGCCGCGGGTCCTATCATGTCGGTTTTCCTCCTTTCTATGCGCCTGCCAAAAACCAGTTTTGTTGGTACTGCCGCATGGTTTTTCATGGCTGTCAACTACCTTAAAATACCCCTTCAGGTCTTTGTATGGAACAACATCACCAGGGAAAGCCTGCTTTTCGATCTTACTATGATCCCCGTCATCATTATAGGAGCAGTTCTTGGTATTATTCTGGTAAAAAAGGTGTCGGAAAAGCACTACAAAACCCTGGTCTACTGTATGACCCTGATATCCGCCATCCTCCTTTTCCTTGATCTGCAAAAGATTCTGGGCGTAACAGGTTGATCTTTTTTCTATGAAAAATTTATTTATATTATCAAAAAACTCTATTGACCTTTATATTTTCGTTATGTATTTTTAATTTAGTAGTTAATAAGCCGTTTTCAAAAAACGATTGGTTTTAACGGCGGTTTTGAGACAAGGCGGAAACTTTGTTTCCAAGGCTATTTCCTTTTTATCAGCGAAATGGTATTGTAATTTTTCAGGGGCAAGGAAACAGCAACTAAAGCTGCTCCCTAAAAACTGATGTTTTTAGCCCCTGAATATAATATATATAAAAGTGCAGGTAAAAGATCATGTCCAAGCAAACAACAACAAATGAAATCCCTGAAAATGCAGGGGAAGGGATGCCTGGTTCTACGGATGAAGAGATGAACCAGGATGCAGGAACGGATTCAGGACAGGCTAAAGCAGAGGCTGTTTCAAATTCGGCGCCGTCATGCGGCGGTTCAGCAGAAAAGATAGCTGCGGAAGATGATGCGGCCCAAGAAGAGGGTAGTCCTGAAGAAACAATAGCCGCTCTGAAAGCGGAACTTGCGGAGGCCAAAGACCAATACCTAAGAAAGGCAGCGGAATTTGAAAATTTCCGTAAGCGGATGAACCGTGAAAAACAGGATGCCATTGAATTCGCCAATCAGAGCCTTCTTCTGGACCTTATTCCCATCATTGATGACTTTGAACGGGCGTTAAAATCCGTGGAAGGCTCTAATGACTCATCTCAACAGGCCCCTGTCGATTTCGGCAGCTTCTGTGAAGGCATAAGCCTGATCGAAAAACGCCTCAGCGCCCAACTTGAGAACAAGTGGGGGCTTAAACGTTTCGATTCCACCGGGGAAGTCTTCGATCCCAACCGGCACGAGGCTATTATGATGGAAAAGTCCCCGGAGGTCAGCGAGCCTACGGTACAAGAAGACTTTCTTAAGGGTTATACCCTTAAAGATCGGATGGTAAGAAGCGCCAAAGTAAAAGTGCTTATGCCGGAAAACGAGGCTAAAAACGCGGGGGCAAATGAATGATTGCAGGGAATGCCGAACAAGGGGTTTGTGGGGCTTTGCCCAAAAATCGTATAAATTTGCAAACTCCCGTAGAACCTCCGGTTCGCGGAGCCCCGTTAATCGGACACGAAGTGTCCGCGGCTGCTTGAGGAACGGGCCGGTATATAACATATTTGGAAGAATTTAGTATAATTTTATATGGAATTTTAAAGTAAAGGAGCTTCAATAAAATGGGTAAAATTATTGGAATTGACTTGGGAACTACCAATTCCTGCGTAGCTGTTCTAGAAGGCGGGGAGCCTGTCGTCATTCAGAATTCAGAGGGAGGGCGTACCACCCCCTCAATCGTAGGCTTTACCTCCAAGGGCGAACGGGTTGCGGGGCAGCCTGCCAAAAATCAGATGATCACCAACCCCGAAAACACCATCTTCTCTATAAAACGCTTTATGGGCCGCCGATTTGCGGAAGTAAGCAACGAGATGAAGCTGGTTCCCTACCACATTGTAGAACAAGGCGACGATGTGCGGGTTAATATTGACGGGAAAAAATATTCCCCCCAGGAAATATCCGCTTTTATCCTGCAAAAAATGAAAAAAACAGCGGAAGATTATCTGGGCGAATCAGTTTCCGAAGCAGTTATCACCGTACCGGCCTACTTCAACGACGCGCAACGTCAGGCCACAAAAGATGCAGGAAAGATCGCAGGTCTTGAAGTTAAACGTATCATCAATGAACCGACTGCCGCATCCCTGGCCTTCGGTTTTAACAAAGATCAAAAAAAGGAAAAAACCATTGCCGTTTATGACCTGGGCGGTGGAACCTTCGATATTTCCATTCTGGAACTGGGGGAAGGGGTCTTTGAGGTAAAATCTACCAATGGCGACACGCATTTGGGCGGCGATGACTTTGACCGCCGCATCCAGGAATGGCTTATTGCGGAATTTAAGAAGGATACGGGTATCGATCTGGGACAGGACAGGATGGCCCTACAGCGTCTCCGTGAAGCTGCGGAAAAGGCAAAGATAGAGTTGTCCGCCATGCAGACTACGGATATTAACCTTCCCTTTATTACGGCAGATCAAAGCGGGCCTAAACACCTGCAAAAAACATTAAGCAGGGCTAAATTTGAGCAGATGGTTCAGGATCTCTTTGATCGTTCCAAGGAGCCCTGCCGCAAGGCCCTTGCTGACGCAGGGCTTACCGCCGATAAAATTGACGAGGTTATCCTGGTCGGAGGTTCTACCCGAATCCCCGCGGTACAGCAGCTTGTCAAGGAACTGTTCAAGAAAGAACCCAACAGGGGTGTTAACCCGGACGAGGCGGTTGCGGTGGGGGCGGCAATCCAGGGCGGCATCCTGGGCGGCGATGTAAAAGACGTACTTCTTCTGGATGTTACGCCCCTTTCCCTAGGAATTGAGACCCTGGGCGGGGTTATGACCAAACTAATCCCCAGGAATACCACTATACCTACCCGGAAAAGCCAGATATTCTCAACTGCGGCAGACGGCCAGACGGCGGTATCTATCCAGGTACTCCAGGGCGAGCGCGAAATGGCTAATCAAAACAGGCCCCTGGGCCGCTTTGATTTGGTCGGCATTCCGCCTGCACCGAGGGGTGTTCCACAGATAGAAGTAACCTTCGACATTGATGCCAATGGTATCGTACATGTCTCTGCAAAGGATCTTGGTACGGGTAAAGAACAGAAGATACGAATAGAGAGTTCTTCGGGTCTTAACGATTCGGATATAGATCGTATGGTCAAGGAAGCGGAACTTCATGCTGAAGAGGACAAGCGGGAACGTGAAAAGGCCGAAGTCCGCAACGAAGCCGACAGTATGATCTACAGTACCGAGAAGAACATTAAGGATCTGGGGGACAAGGTCAACTCTGAAGATAAGGCAAAATCTGAAGAAGCCGTTGCTGAATTGCGCAGGGCCCTTGAAGGCGGTGATCTTCAAACTATAAAAGACAAAACGGAAGCTCTGAAACAGGTTTCATACAAGATCGCCGAGGAGATTTATAAGGCCCAGGGAACACAAACTGGTTCCCAGGGGCCCGGCGCCGCTTCTTCGGGCTATTCAGGAGGGGACGGCAATTCCCAAACGGGTAGTACCAAAAGCGCGGAAGATGCAGATTACGAAGTTGTAGATGATAATAAATAATTAAGTGTAGAAGAGAAGTACAGGCAAGGGTTACGGAAGCCTGTCTTCTCTTTCTTTCGGCTTAAAAAGGGTATGAGACTGTGGCAAAGCGGGATTACTATGATGTTCTGGGTGTGCAGAAAGGCGCAAATAAAGACGAAATAAAAAAGGCTTACAGAAAATTAGCCATTCAATATCACCCGGATAAAAATCCGGGAAATAAAGAAGCGGAAGAGAAATTCAAGGAAGCTACCGAGGCCTATGAAATTCTCGCGGATGATCAGAAGAGAAACGCCTATGATCAATTCGGATTTGCCGGAGTAGAGGGTATGAGCGGAGGGGCTCAGGACTTTTCTCAAGCCTTCCGCGGTTTTGAAGATATATTTGGAGATTTTCCAGGCATTTTCGAAACATTTTTTGGCAGCGGAAGCCGGAGGGCTTCCGGGCCCGGCGGCTCACGTTCAGGCGCCAATCTCCGGTTTGATAAGGAAATTTCATTTAAGGATGCTGTTTTCGGCACTAAAGTCGAGATTCAGTATCAGAGAAACGAGTCCTGTTCTGCCTGCAAAGGTTCCGGCGCCGCCAATGGAGCGGGGAAAAAGGTCTGCCCTACATGCCAAGGTTCCGGGCAAGTCCGCCACAGCCAGGGGTTCTTTTCGGTTGCAACTCCATGCCCCAGTTGCGGCGGCGAGGGTTATATTATCGAGCAGCCCTGTAAGGAATGCGGCGGTTCGGGCACCCAGAAGAAAAGGCAAAAAATAATGGTAACTATCCCGCCGGGGGTGGAAAACGGCCGGCGGGTTATTATTCCCCGCCAGGGTGACGCCAGTACCAACGGCGGACCCACTGGCGATCTGCATGTATTTTTCAGGGTATTACCTCATGAGTATTTTGAACGAGAAGGAAATGATCTCTACTGTGCAGTACCTATCTCGATAACTCAAGCGGCGCTCGGCGCTGAAATACATGTAACAACCCTGGATAATAAGGTTATTAAAGTAAAAGTGCCCCCTGGAACCCCAAACGGCAAACTTCTCCGTCTTAGGGATGAGGGCGTCCCCTCTGGCGGAAACCTGACAGGGAATCGCGGCAATCTCTATATCAAACTGATAGTACAGATTCCGGCAAAACTCTCCAAACGGGGCAGAGAACTTATGGAAGAACTTTCCCGTGTCGAAGGTGAAAACGATTCGCCAAAACCTATACCGCTTTCGGAATTGTCCAAGAATTAAAAGATAGGAAATCCAAGGTACTGCATAACTTTGCGGCGTCCCAAAAACTGACATTTTGAGAAAGCCGCATAGAAAAAGGTTCTTTGTTTCATTTAATAGCCCTGTTCTTTCAACGCTTCAAGTCTTTCCCTTACGTTGATAAAGTCGGGAGCGATCTGTAAAACCTGCTCCAAATCGGAGCGGACACGGGCATAGTCCTTTTTTTCGGCGTAGAGACGAGCCCGGTAAAGGTACACCGTAACAAAATCGGGAACCATCACGAGGACTTGGGTGCAGTCCGCAATGGCCTTGTCCAGGTCTTTTTTGTTGGCATAGGCGCCGGCCCGGTAAAGATACGCCTCAACATAATCGGGTTTGAGGCTGAGAGCCCCGGTGTAGTCCGCGATAGCCCTGTCCCAGTCCCCTTTGTCGGTATAGGCATAGCCCCGGTAAAGGTACGCCAGGGCATAACCGGGTTTCAGCCTGAGAGCCTCGGTGTAGTCCGCGATGGCCCTGTCCCAGTCTCCGTTCTTATAATGCGCATGACCGCTGCCGAAATACGCGGCAGCCTCAGCGTCCGCCCCGGCGTCCTGGGCAGAGGCCGGGGTAAAAAGCGCCGCCGTAAGCGCGGCGGCAAGAAAAAAGGTTCTTCGTTTCATTGCTGTTCCTCCTTAATAAAGCAAACTGCCGCAGACCATACGGTAACCGCGGACGGGAGAAAAAATCAACCATACCCCGCGGCAATTGCAGGAAGGGCTTAAAAACCGGCTTGTTGATATAAAAATCAGGAACAAAGAGACGGGCCGGATACCTCGTATCCGCAACGATCCGGGGGAGCGGTATTCATGCGGTAAGCGCGCGGATATCGGAAACAACGTTTCCGCGGGCAATGAGATACAAGCGGCGCTGAAACTGCCGATGCCCTAGGAGTTTGTTGCGCTTCGCGCATAAAACGGTATAAATATTCATGTTTATGAATATCTATACCTTACAAACTCCGAAAGCATGCCCATTGATCGGGATTTTTTGCATGAATATGCAAAAAATCCACAAGTGC
>JAISQR010000031.1 GCA_031274035.1 Treponema sp.
TGGGAAAATGAGAACCCCTCTTCATATACCGCCAATGGATAACGGTACATTCCCGAACAGAGTAGTATACTGTCAAGCCAGAAAAAAAGGGCGCTTGCCGCCTTGGCTATCAATGGAACACTGGCTCCGATTAACGTAACAACTGAGGCAGCAAGAAGGAAGGCTATACATAGATCTAAAATTCCCATTATAAAAAAAAGAAGTCCCCTTTTGCAGAAACCCTCCCGTACAGTCCGGAAACACTGTAACCGGCGTTCTTCCGTATCCCGTCTGCCCAGCTCAATAGCGATACCCCACGCCCAGCCCACTGTAAAAACCGGCAAGGCGCAGAGAATAAAAATACCGCTTATTTTCATCCAGGAACCGGGATGATAAAAAATCCTCCTCAGCCAGTAACGCATTACCGGAACGTACATCAGCCCTTGATTCCGGTCATCACAATGCCTTCGACTATATAACGCTGACACAGGATGTAAATCACGAGCAGCGGAATGGTAGTAATGGCAAGAAGCACCATCACCTGGTTCCATGGCGTAGCCCCGGCATGCTGTACAGCGTAAATCTGTACCATCAAAGGCCATTTATCCTGAGCCGGTAACATCATTAACGGGACCATGAATTGGTTGTAAACGGCGTTAAACGTATTCAATATGGCGATTGAAAAAACCGGGCCGGAAAGGGGAACCACAATCCGTATAAATATCATTAAATTATTGGCGCCGTCGATCTTGGCCGCGTCAAAAAGCGAAGAAGGCAGGGAATCAAAAAAATTCTTGAAAAGAAATACAGCCCAGCCCCATGCGGAGAACGCGAGAATAAGGGACCAGAATGAGTTGATTAGATTCCAATGAGTCAGGGGAAAATCAAACATCATTAAGTAAAGAGGAATGATTGTAGCCTGCTGGCTTATCATCATAGTACCGATGAAAAACAGAAGAAGGATGTTACTGCCCCGAAGACGGAGTTTGGACAGCGCAAACGCGCCAAGAGAACTTATCGGTATTTGTACCAGTATGGTTCCCCCGCAAAGGATAACGGTATTCCAGACATTCCGCCACACATTTAGTTTTTTAAAGGTTGTGGAAATATTCTCAAACAGAAATTTTTCCGGCAGAAGGCTTGGAGGAAGTTTTATAACTTCCGTCGGTCCTTTGAACATACCGAAAAACATCCACAAATGGGGCAAGAGCTGAATGGGAATAAGTACTACGAGGAAAACAATAATTCCCCGATACAACCAGAGGGAACGGCCCTTTCTGAGTTCATTCTGCTGTAAAATTGGCATGAATATCTCCCATTTGCTTTTCCGGTATTTTTATTCGGTATTATCCGGACGTAATTTCATCTGTAAAACAGTGAGAATAAAAACTATTAGAAACGCTATGGTTGTTATGGTTATGGCATAACTATACTCCATTTCCCGATTGGCTTTCTGAAACGCGTAAAGAACAAGGGTTTCAGTTGAACGGGACGGCCCGCCGCCGGTCAGTATTAAAACTTCATCGAACAGGTTAAACATCCCGATAGTATTTAAGACAAGAAGCATACTGATGGTAGCGGTAATACTCGGTAAGGTTATGCGGAAAAGCCGCGTAAAAAATGAAGCGCCGTCTACTTGGGCGGATTCATACATTTCCTTATTGATTCCGTTGAGGGCCGCCAAGTATATAATGAAATCCATACCGCCGCCCATACCAGCCATGATTATCAGTGAGGGAAACCGCATACAGAATTTAACAAGGTTGGTGTCGTTGAGCCAAAGCTGGGGGGAACCTCCGATGGAAGTAACGAAGAAATTGGCAAGGCCGTAATCGGGCTGCCAGAAATACTTCCAAAGTACGGTAGCAACAACACCGGGCAGAAGCGCCGGAAGATAGTAAACAGTTCTGACAAGCGTTTTGGTTTTCCTTACCTCGTCTACCAGAATCGCCAGGACAAGGGGAACAAATTGATTCATCAAAAGCATGATTGCCCAAAACTGCACGGTATTTTTAACAGCGTTCCCAACAAGCGGATCGGTAAAGGCACGGATATAATTGCGGAGGCCGACAAATTGGCCAGGCGGGTTCATCACATTGAAATTAAAAAAACTGATGAAAACCCCCATTATAATGGGGTAATACTTGAAAAGAAGGAATGAAACAATCGCCGGGGCTATAAAAAGCCAGCCTGTATTAAACTGCCTTAATGAGAACGGCCTTGAATTTTTATGAGCTAAGCTATTTATATCCACCGGACTATCCTTTGAAAAAATTACGGGAGGGGTCAGCCTCCCGTTAAAGGCACTTACTTTTTAAAGGACTGAGGATAACTGGAATACGCCTCATCGGCGGCCCTGTTCAGGATGGTACGAATCTCATCCCTCGTGATCCCTTCCTTCAGAATGATTTCCTGGAGATACGGCGCAAGAATGTTCTTAAGATCGTTCCAGTTGGGGCAATACGGCTCAAGCTTGGTGATCTTGCTGATCTCGTCAATTTCCTTCGCCCAGTGGGCCGGCCAGCCAACACCGTATTTTCCAAATTTCACCTGGGTCATATCGGTTCTGCCCGGGATGGTAAAGGTGATCCCGTTCAGGGTATTCTGAAAAGCCCAAAAAGCTTCCAGGAACGTAGGATCGAAGCTGTTAAGGTGGGCAAAATTCCATCCCGCGTCAACCTGGGCATCGGTAGCCCTAGGGTTGAACGTCCATACTTCACCGCCGCAGAGGCTGGTCTGTTTGGTACTTCCGTCTTTGGCAGGCACAGGCATAACGCCGTAAGTATCTCTTGGGACACCATACCTTTCATAGGCCAGAGGCGCATAAGTATCCAAAGTTCCCCAGCAGAAAACAGCGCGGCCGGTTGCCATATCGTCAGCAAGATCATCCCAGTTCCTGAGAACATCCTTCTGGGTCATCGAGTATTTCCATACCATGGCATTCCACATTTCAGCCGCATCTACACCCGCTTCTTCGGTAAAAGCCACTTTATATGTCCCGTCGGCGTTTTTACGGACCATTTCCCCGCCGGCTGCCCACACCCAAGGGGTAAAGGGCCAAGCATTCCATTCCATACCGACCAGAAGATAGCCAAACCGGGGTACTGAGACGTCAGTTACCTTTGAACCAAGAGTTGCGAATTCCGCCCAGGTTTTCGGAAGGCTATTGGCATTGCCGCCGCCGGCGGCCAAAGCAGTCCTGTTATACGGGGTCGCCGCAACGTAGAGCTTATCTATAATGGCATACCATTTCCCATCAATAACCAAAGCTTCGTCAAAAGCAGTATTAACAAGGCCCTGTTTTTTTAGATCCCAGTTATCCACCCATTTTGTTACATCTCTGATAGTCCCATTTTTCCCCCTGGTTTGAATATCTACCGGCGGGAACATATTGGTTACATCAGGGGCATTTCCGGCCATAAGAGCCCTGTCATAACTCTGCCGGTAATCGGTTCCCGCAGGAGTCATTTCAACAATCAGCTCCACATTAGGGTACTGTTTTTTATATTCCGCAATCATAAAGTCATAAGCGGCTTTATCAGCGTCAGTAGAAGTGATGGCAGGACTCCAAAGTCTCAAGGTGGTTTTCCCGCCCGACGTGCTTGAAGCCGACGATCCCTGCCCTCCGGCAAATGCCAATGAGCAGCCCAGAATAAGCATTAAGCTTATCAACAACAACCGTTTCATCATAATATTCCTCCAGAAATAAATATTGTTACAGGGATACCCCCCGTAGAGACCAAATGAAAAAAGATTGGTATAGTAATGAAAATATGAAAAAAACCGGCTTTACCCAGGCTTAATTAAGCGTACAATGGG
>JAISQR010000047.1 GCA_031274035.1 Treponema sp.
AATGGTATAAATATTCATATTTATGAATATTTATACCTTACAGACTCCGAAAGCATGCCCATTGATCGGGATTTTTTGCATATTCATGCAAAAAATCCACAAGTGCAACAGGCTGCTAGGGGCGCAAGGACGGGGAAGGGAAGAAAAAGAATAAAAAGTCCGCAGATTACACAGATTAACACGGATTTTGTTCATTGGTTTGAGTTAATTCGTGTTAATCTGTGGTTAAATTTTTTCAAATTTGGATATTTTAGCGATACTTACAAGTAGTGTACTTTCCTTTTTCGTGCCTTTAGCGGTTGAATTTCTTACAAGTAAAATTGCTGTCTATTCCTTGTATTGTGTATATATCTTAATATATAATATAAACGATGAATATCTTGCTTAAAACCATTGAGGAGAATAAACAACGGCAAAACACCTGCTTTGTTTTTCCGTCCGGGGCTGTTGCAGACCTGTGGGCTAGGAAGGTCTGCGGGTTGCTTGATCTGCGTTCCGTTGCGTTAAACCGGTTTATCGCATGGGACCGCTTTAAAGAGAAGGCTATCCGCGCTGAAGAGAAAGACGGGGAAGAAGCGAAAGAGATGGAAGCTGTTTCTACGCTGGTCAGGAAACTTTTTGCAGAGCTTCTGGTTAGAAAAAATAAGGAGGCTGCAAAAACGGTTTCCCGTAGTGTGCAGAATGACGGAACAGACAGTACGGATTTTAGGACTGATTTGCCGCTTCGTTCCCTTATTCCGCTTGAATATGCTGATGAAGGGAGTATCTTTGTAGATTCCATTGCAGCCTTACTTCCGTCCCTTGCCCTTTGGGAAGAGAAGCGCGGGCAGGTTCCGCGTTACCGGAATGACGATGAAGACCGTGATTTTACCGTCATTAAAAATGAATATACGGCTTTTTTAAAAAAGCATAACCTTTTTGAGCCTTCCTGGGTAAAACCTCCTTTTAGATACACAGGTTTTGAGTATTTTATATTTTTTCCAGAAGCCATTAGCGATTTTTCTGAATATGAAAGTCTTTTAAGCGTAGAAAAAACCGTACACCTGATACCCATTGACAAGGCAGAGGAGGATGCCCAACCCTTACACGTATATGACTCTTCACGTATGGAGATACGGAGTGTGGTTATGGAATTACGCCGGCTGTACGAGGAAGAAAAAATTCCCTACGAAGATATGGCTATCAGTGTACCGGACATTGAATGTGTGCAGCCCTATCTTTTGCGGGAATTAAGCCTGTATAGTGTTCCGTACCATCGGCATTTGGGGAATAAGCTGGCAGACTTTGGAACAGGACGGTTTTTTTCCCTGGTTAGCGCCTGTGTTACAGGCTTCTTTTCATTCAGTTCTGTTAAAGCATTGCTTCTCAATGAACATATCCCCTGGCTTAATCCTGATATGAATAAAAGGCTCATCAACTTTGGTATAGATAATAATTGCGTTGCATCCTATAACGAAAACGGTAAGCCTGTTGATATATGGATGGATGCCTTTAAACTTTCCGCTAAAGATGCCGATCTGAAAAAATATTATGCTGATTTAAAAAATGATCTAAGGGCAATGACAGAGGCAAAAACATTTGAAAGTATGCGTAAGATGTATTTTAAATTCCATGGCCGTTATTTCCTTCCGGCCAATCACCGTGCACAAGAACGCAGTCTTGCAGATGCAGTGCTTTCAACCTGTATCGAAGAGCTTAACAAACTTATCGAACTGGAAAAGAAATTTCCCGATGCTGCCCCCGACCGTTATTTTGATTTTTTTCTTTCGGTTTTAAAAGATAAGGAATATGTACCTGTCTTGAAGAATGCCGGAGTTAATATTTATCCCTACAAGGTTGCGGCAGCGGCCCCTTTTGCCGCTCATTTTGTACTGAACGCAACTCAGGATAAGGCTACCGTACAGTATCAGCCGCTTAGTTTTTTGCGGCCTGATAAGCGGAAAACCCTGGGCCTTATTGACACCGATGCTTCAGCCGTATTTTTCCGCCTTTACCGCCAGGGCGATTGGCGGGGGTTTAAGCCGTATACCTGGATAAGCGCTTCTGCCCAGAGTTTTTCCGGGTGGGCTATTCCCCACAGCTATTTTTCCGGTAATGCGAAGCAGGAAGATTCCCTGCCGCCGGATCCATTCCAGGAGGAGCGTGTATATTGGGCGGCATTAGCCGGAGTGCGGTTCCCCCGGCGTATCTTTACCGTGCAGAAAAAGGGTTTTGACCGGTGGCGTTCTATACTGCACAGAGAGGCTGCGGAACAATTCAACTATTTGACGGATAGGCTTCCCCAAGAAACAAAAATAAGCGCGCAATTGAAAAAACGGATATGGCGGAAGGGGCAGGCTGCCGGAATCCCGCATGATGAAGATATACCGCAGACATTAAGCGTTTCGGCAACGGACCTTAATGAATTTTTCGCCTGTCCGCTCATGTGGCTGTATAAAAGAATTTTTAAGCTGGAGGAATTTTCCCTTGAGGCGCGGCTTCTTGACGAGCAATCACTAGGGATACTCTTTCATCGTATATTAAAAGAATTGTTTGCTAAAATTAAGGATGAGGACATCTGTTTTAAGCAGGGGAATCTCGGTAAATATTTTACCTGGATTTGGGAAATTACTAACGATGTTGTCCGCAGGCACCACGCCTTTAGAGGGCCTCTTGCAGTTCCGCTGTTGGTATCGCAGGCAGAGGCAATATCCAAAACTTTGCGGGCCTTGCTCAAAAGTGAAGCCAAATTTTTCCCCGGCTATGCCGTGTCCCGGCTTGAATCGGAGTTGGAATTTACAAAAGGCAACATCCGTTTTGTCGGCAGACTTGACAGGGTCTCTGTTTCACCCGATGACGAGCCTATCATTATTGATTATAAAACAAACTCAATGCCTTCGCAGGCTGCATGTATAGAAACAGAAGATTCCTCGCTCAGAGATTTTCAAATGCCGATGTATATTAAATTGTACGAGGAAGAAACCGGTATGGAAATCGGGGGGGCTTTTTTCTTCAGCATTTATAAGAATGATGTCAGCCTCATCGTTGGTAAACTGGGAAGGAAGAGAAAATGCAGCAGGGAGGAATATCAGCCGACTATGGATGCGCTTGAACGTTACATTGAGTACTTCTACCATACGCTTAATATGCTGGATTTTTCCATAAGTAAAGACAATCTTCAATCGTGCTATTATTGTGAATTTAAAACAATCTGCCGAACTAATTACCGCCTTAATGATCGCATACTCCCCCTGAAAGGATAAGAACTATGTCTTGTGAAGCTATTCTGAATAAACTTGATGATGAACAAAAATTAGCGGCAACGCATGGGGGCAATACGGTAGTATCCGCAGGCGCGGGGTCCGGCAAAACAAGAGTGCTTGCCGCGCGTTATGCATGGCTTGTTATGGAAAAAGGTTACAAGGTTGATGAGATACTTACCCTGACCTTTACCAACAAAGCGGTGAGTGAAATGTATAGCCGTATTTATCATCTGCTTGCAGGGGAGAAAGATAACCCCAACGCTCAAAGGGCGGTTGAAGACTTTCACAAGGCCAATATTTCGACCCTCGATTCCTTCTGTGCACGGATAGCCCGTACCGCATCGCGCTATTATGGAATCCGGAAGGATTTTGCAATTGATGATAAGGGCGTGCGGGAAATGGCAATTGAAGCGGCGCTGCCCTTTGTGCTTGAACATCGGAATAATCCTGCGCTGCAACTGCTCATGGTCAATAAGAAAATCAAAACCGTATCCGATGAACTTTTTGCAAATGCCGTTCTTAAGCATAGCCCGATAAGTAATCCTCTGGATTTTAATTCTTTTAAGGATATTCAGGGAAAGGAGATTCTCCGCCAATGGTCGGCAAAGACCCGCCGTGTAGATACATTGATTGCCGGCATTGAAGATGAACTTGGGCAGATACCTTCTAACAGCAAGTATGCTATGTATAAAAAACTTTCGGAACTTTTTAGTGAATCGGCGCCTTTTGTACCGGATGTGCTGCCTCTTATGAAGCAAAACGGTTTTTTTACCGAAAATTCAGCGGAGACACATAATACGGGTGCGGCAGGGAAAGTAAAACAGGAGATTTTTCAGTATCTTGCCTTTCTCTCTAGGCTTAGTTCTATACCGGTTAATCATACGGCGCAATTAGAAGGTATTATTGAAAGAATGCAGGAATTAAAAGGTGATGACGGCCTTTACGCTCAACTGGAATCCATCGCCAATTTTATCCTGCAATGCGGTATAGTTGCCTCGGTATTCCCTCTGGTCGATAAATTTCAGAAACAGTTCAGTAAAAAAAAGCGCGAGACAGGACTACTCTCCTTTAATGATATTGCACATCTTGCGGTGGATGCTCTAATAAAGTACCCGGAGATACGGCAAGTCTATAAAGATTCTATACACAAGATAATGATTGACGAATTTCAGGATAATAACGGCTTGCAGCGGGATTTGATTTTCCTCCTCGCCGAAAGGCCGGCCCGGCAAGACAAGAGCGTTCCTTCTGCTGTAGAACTCTGTGAGGATAAGCTCTTTTTTGTTGGAGATGAAAAGCAGTCCATATACCGTTTTCGGGGTGCCGATGTTTCCGTGTTCCGCAGCCTTTCGCGGGAATTTGCCTTATTGTTTCCTTTGGGCAATCTGAATTTGAACCATAATTACCGGTCAAAGCCTTTGCTCATTGACGCCTTTAACCGTGTTTTCGGCGGCCTTCTGCCGGAGCCCGGCACAGAAATGTCATTTACCAATCCATCCGCATTTGCCCAAAGTTTTTTCCTGGCAGGCGGGGAAGATTCCGTCTTTCTGGCTGCTTCTCCTGAACTACCGGATTATGAAGCATCCTATAGCCGAATCTACGCTTCCCCAAAACCTGTAGATGATCAACATCATCCGGTGATGAATTTTTGCCTTCTGGATGCAGGCCGCATTGACAAGGATGATCCGCAGAAACTTACGAGCTATGATATTGAAGCTGCCTATATCGCCATACAGATAAAAGAAATGGTAGAAGCTCAGTATAAGGTATTGGATAGATCGGATGAGGGTGAGTATTACCGTCCATGCAGCTACCGTGATTTTGCCGTGTTGCAGCGTTCATACACCCATCAACATTCGCTGGAACAGCAGTTTAAGAATTTTCAGATACCATACAACGCGGATAGACCGGCCGGTCTTTTTAATGAGGCGCCGATTAACGATATTTGCAGCCTGCTGCGGATACTTGTGTATCCTAATGATCGTCTTAGCTATGCTGCGCTGCTCCGTTCGCCTTTTCTGCGCTTGAGCGATCTCACCGTTTCCGTCTGTATTCTGCACGAGGCCGGTATGCCATTTGACGAGGCTTTGGATGAAGAGATTCCTGCCGAAGAGCGTGAATACTACCGGGACGCCCGCAGATGGTACAACGAACTGCGGGAGAATGCAAAAAAGCTTCCGCTTACGGAAATTCTTACCCAACTCTGGTATAATGAAGGCTACCGTTACGAAACTGTCTGGTCTCCGGCATCTCAGGCGTATGAGGAACTTTTCGATCTGTTTTTTGAGCTTGCCCACGATGCGGATCGGCGTCAAAAATCTCTTGCGGAATTTCTTGATTATCTTGACGACCTTATAAGCCAGGAAGAAAAGCCGGATGATATAGATATTCCAGCCGAGGGTAAGGCTGGTATCAGGATCATGTCTATCCACAAGAGCAAAGGGCTTGAGTTTCCCGTTGTCTTTGTATTCGGGGCGGGAAGCAGGGGGGCGCCCGATAAGAATACCGATTCTATTTACTTTCATAATACTTGGGGGCTGACGTTAAATTTGCCCCGGGACGAAGAACTTTCCGGTAAGGGGAAAAATTTTTTTTATGCGCTTGAGCAGGAAGAAGAGAACAGAAAGAGAATTGCCGAATTGCGGCGGCTGCTCTATGTTGCATTGACCCGTGCAGAAAGCGCGGTGTTTATAACAGGCACGTTTCCAGAGCAGACCGTAGACGAAAAAAAAGAAAAGGACCTTAGTAGTGCAGAATATAACAGCGAATTAATCAGGGAACGGCTGGTGCATCTGCACTTGAAAAAAAAGGATAGCGGTACTATTTACAGTTTTCTTGATTTGCTCCTTCCGGTATTAAACGCGGATGGATATACGCCCTATACCATTAGGGCAATTCCTGCGTATACCAGGGAAAAGCTGCGCCGGATCGCACTGGGGCGGCATGAAACAGGCGCCGGCCGTTCCATGAAGCAGGCGGCGGAGAATGCCGATATGTTTTATAAAAACGCGGAAGAAATATCCCCGCCGGAAATTTGGGTAAGCAGTCTGAACGCAAGCGAGATGCATACTTACAGTCAGGACAGAATAAATGCGCTTATTCAGGATGAAGAAGACGATATTGACCGGGCGCTTAAAAAGGCCGGTCTTGAAGCAACTGATTTTGGAACCATAGTACACCGTTTTCTTGAAGCCCGAATCAACAATAAACCGTTTCCGCATATAATTGAAGAAGGAAATGATACGGCGCGGATTAATCGGATGGCGGAGAAAATGGTCAAGGACTTTTTTGAATCGGACATTGGAAAACTGAGCGAGATGGACCTTTCCCGCAAAACAGAATTCCCGGTTGTTACCCTGGTGAAGATGCAGGGCAAAGAATACACGGTAAAAGGTAAGATCGATCTTCTTTTTGAACATGAATGCGCGCTCTATATCGTTGACTTTAAAACCGATAGCCGGGAACTGATCAGCCGTCATACCGGCCAGATGGCAGTATATAAACGCGCTATTGAGGATATATTCGGGAAGCCGGTACGTTGTTACCTGTTCTACCTGCGCAGCCGCCACAGTAAAGAGGTAACCACAGAAGTATCGCTGGTTGATATTGAACAGATGGTTTCACTCCATCTTGCTGAGGTGTATAATAAACAGGGCGATGGAGGACTTTAACGCGGCGTTGAGGATAAACCCCAATCTTGCTGGAGCGTATTTTATACGGGGGGGGGGGTATCTATGCTACCCCAGGGGACTATGCCCGCGTCCGTCCGTATTGAGAAGCAAACGGCGGTTTACCTGCCCCCGTTTGGCTACAGACCTTCAACCAATTCACGGGGCAATTTCAAATTGAGGGCAATAGCCTCCAGCGGAACCCCCATCGCCTTGAGACCTCGTGCAGATTCCAACTTCTCCTGATAGGCCGCATCCCAGGCTGCACCCCAAGCCGCACCCCAGGCCGCATCCCAAGTTTCTTCCCTGGCTGCCGCCAGCGCATACTCATTCGTTAGTTCGTTTAAGATCATTTTCTTTACCTCCATCCGCCGTATCTTGAAAAACTCCCTTAATATCCCCGCCTCTATGCAATAATCCAATGCGTTCAGAATCGAATCCTCAAGGCTCTTCCCCAACCCCTTCTGTTCACGTACTTTTTCGATAAACTTTCCATACCCGCCAAGCAGGGGGCTTTTCCTTAAAAGCTCCTCGTTATGCCCAGGATTGATGTTCACCACGGGTACTTCCAGTTCCAGCCTACCCCAAGGCTCTCCTAAATACTCTTCGTACGCATCAGACAGCCGCAGAATCCATCGGTCCGGCATGGGAATCATCCCGTTGTACAACACAACGAACTCAGGACGCGGCAGCTTCCGCCGTGTTCTAAGATGAAACTCCTTGTTGTCTATCATACGCCCATAGAGCTCCGCCATATAGAGCAGAAAACGCAGCGGCATATTCGGATTCGGAGTAGACTGATGCTCAACCAGTACCACCAGTTTTCCATCAATGACGAAGGAGAGGTCGTTCTTTATACCCTGATACAGCACATCCTGGAGGGTGTTAATTTCTACAGGGGTCTCTTCGCCGTAGTTGGTACCCGCAAGGGCGTTGTACAACTCCCGCAGAGCTTCGGGGGTATTAAACAGGGTAACAAAGAGGCTTGCCTTGTGTCCACGGTTGGCGTTCATGTCTTTCTCCCTGTTTCCAGTATAACACAGAACAAGAGGAGCGGAAAAGGCAGTTATACGATATCTTGATTATTGTAAATTGCATGTAGTATGATTTAACCCTTATGCGGCATTCTTCTCTTCGTTACACATATTCAGGGCATGTCTTTATCGATCCTGAAGACGACATTGATACTGTTATTGATGCTATGTTGGAAAGTAATTATAGTGAAGAATTCTGCATAGCCCAGGATTTTAGCCCTGACTTTATAACCCGCCTTATGGCGGCAGGTTTTCTGGTAATGTCCACTGCGATTGTCGATGATGAAAACGATAAAGGCGGGGACCATACAGGAAAAGACGCCCCGGATAACGGTATGGGGCTGCAAAAAGAAACGCCCCCCAAGATATATCTTGTCCTTCCAAAACTGCATCTGGTACGTACCGTTCTGTTTTTTAAAAATCTTCATGTCAAAAAATCCATTAAACACCTCTTGAGCCGTTACGAGCTTCGAATAGATATCGATTTTGACTTTATCCTGGACCATTGTGTGCAGACTCATGGGGGTGATTGGCTTACCAGCCCCCTTGTGGAAAGTATTCGCAAAATTCGCGGGGCTGCTCCTCCTCTGGAAAATTTTATTCCCGCCAACCGTTTAGAACGCCGGAAGGCCGCCGGTTCTTTACCCTATATTTCCTCGTTTATGGAATTGCACCACGACGCATCCGTCCGGCGTTCGGGTGCTTCCAGTATTCCGCAGGTACGTCCTATTTCCTTCGGCGTGTACCGGAACGGAGAACTCAAGGCAGGGGAGGTTGGTGTTATTGAAGGACGGGTTTATACAAGTTATTCCGGCTACTACGACGAAGATAACGCAGGGACGGTTCAGATGATCCTTACCGTTCGATATCTGCAAAACTCAGGGTTTGATTTTTTTGATCTAGGGATGCCGCTGGCCTATAAATATGCCCTTGGGGCTCAGGATATCGACTCTTTTTCGTTTATAAAGCTGTTTCGCCGCGCCCAAATGTGCTAGAATATAGAATATGGCATTCAACAACTATGCAGTTCATTTTGGTAAGGCGCTACCCTTTGGGGCTTCTGTGAATGAATATGGTGTTAATTTTTCTATCTTTTCCCGTCATGGTACGGCTGTTACCTTAATTCTCTTTGAATCCCCCGCTCAAGATAGTCCTTACGAGGAGATACGGCTGGATCGGAAAAAGAACAAATCCGGCGATATATGGCACTGTTTTATACCCAATCTCAAGGCAGGGGCTCAGTATCTCTATAAGGTTGACGGACCCTACATTCCGGAACGGGGCTTCCGCTTCAATTCCCATAAGGCGCTGATAGATCCCTATGCCAAGGCATTGACATTTGTTGATTTTTGGGATTTTAAGGATTGTCTTGCTTATAATTATAGGGAAAATGGCAAGGATCTGTCCTATTCATATCATGACAACCTAAAAACTCAGCCGCGCTGCATAGTTGTCGATGATAGTTTTGACTGGCAGGGGGATATTCCCCTTAATTATCCGCTGCGCTTCAGTGTGCTTTATGAAACCCATGTACGCGGTTTGACACAGAACTCAAATTCCGGCGTGCCGCATCCGGGAACCTACCGCGGTCTTATAGAAAAAATACCTTTTCTTAAAGATTTAGGTGTTACCGGCATTGAGTTGCTTCCTATCCAGGAATTTAACGAGATGGAGTTTCCCCGTGTCAATAATGCCGGAGAGACGCTTGTCAACTACTGGGGCTATTCTACGGCGGCCTTTTTCGCACCCAAGGCATCATACTCTTCGGAGAAGGCGCCTGGCGCCCAAGTTCGTGAATTTAAAGAAATGGTAAGGGAACTTCATAAGGCAGGTATTGAGGTTATCCTTGATATTGTGTTTAACCATACTGCCGAAGGTAACGAGCTTGGCCCTACCATCTCCTTCCGGGGCCTGGATAACAGCGTTTATTATATGCTGGATGAAAACAAACGTTACTACAAGAACTATTCCGGCTGCGGCAACACCATGAACTGTAATCATCCGGTAGTACGCTCTTTTATCATAGACTGCCTGCGCTACTGGGTAATGGAAATGCACGTAGACGGTTTCCGTTTTGACCTTGGTTCTATACTCGGGCGGGATCAGCAGGGCAGGCTGATGGAAAATCCTCCTACCCTGGAACTTATAGCCGAGGACCCAATTCTTAACAATACCAAGATTATTGCTGAAGCATGGGATGCAGGCGGCGCTTATCAGGTAGGCTGGTTTCCAGGAGGCCGCTGGGCGGAATGGAATGACCGTTTTCGTGATGATGTGCGCCGTTTCTGGCGGGGCGATCCCCATGTAACGCGGCACCTGGCAACCCGGCTTTCCGGCAGTTCCGACCTGTATCTGCGGGATGGAAGAAAACCTTTCCATTCTATAAATTTTATCACTAGCCATGACGGTTTTACTATGAAGGATCTGGTTTCCTATAGCTACAAACATAACGAGGCAAACGGCGAGAATAACCGCGACGGCGGCGATTCAAACTACAGCGCCAATTACGGCATTGAGGGCCCTTCGACCAATCCCGATGTTGAAAGGATGCGCGAACGGCAGATAAAAAATTTCATTACTACTATGATGGTTTCCCTGGGAACCCCTATGATTCTTGGGGGCGATGAATTTGGCAGAACTCAACGGGGGAATAATAACGCGTACTGCCAGGATAACAAAATATCCTGGTACGATTGGTCCTTCCTCGAAAAACACCAAGGGCTTTACCGTTTTGCTAAAGAGATAATAGCCTTCCGTCTGCGCCATCCTGGGTTTATGCGGCCTGAATTCTACACCGGACGAGACGGTAACTATAACGCTATTCCCGATATTAGCTGGTTTGACCAGAATGGAGAAACGCCGGATTGGGACGATCTTGGCCCTTACTTGTCCCTGCGTATGGATGGTTCCCGTTCCGATATCCTTGCCGATCGTGATGATAACGATTTTTTTATCATGTTTAATGGCGGCGAAAAGCGCTGTCTGTTCAATGTTTGTGATCCGCTGGAAGGAAAAAAATGGGTGCGGGCGGTGGATACCAGTATTCCGTCCCCCGGCGACATACTTGCGCCGGGAACTGAAGTGCCTTTATTTTTTCCCTGCCGTTATCTTTTAAACGATCACAGTATGGTTATACTGATTTCAAAATATCTTTAACAGGATAGGAGCGTTATGAACGAGAGTAGTTTTATCTTGGGTGTAGACCTTGACGGTGTGGTTGGAGACTTCTATGGCGCTATGCGTGAAATCGCCGCCGAATGGCTTAACAAGCCCCTGGAGGGTCTTACCACGGAGGTTTCATATGGTCTTGGCGAATGGGGTATAAACGAATACGGCGGTTATGATCGTCTCCATCGTTTTGCTGTAACCCAGCGCAATCTCTTTCGTGATATGAAGCCTATTGAAAACGCGCCGGCAGTACTGCGTAAACTTTCGAGCAGAGGCATACGTATACGCATCATAACCTCACGGATATTTCTTAAGTATTCCCACCGTACCTCTATTACCCAAACGGTAGACTGGTTGGATAATTATGATATTCCGTACTGGGACCTCTGCTTTATGAACGATAAAGACGCGGTAGGCGCGCATGTGTATATAGATGACGCGCCGGTCAACGTTATGCACCTTAGGGAGCACGGTTGCAGGACTATTTTTTTTACCAATTCCACTAACCGCAATTTACCCGGCCCCCGCGCCGATTCCTGGCAGGAAGTGGAAAACCTTGTTATGGAAGCGCTTGAAGAATGGAAAACCGGCACCCTGGATCTCTTTGGCGCTGTAGGGTTTCACCGCGTAAATTAACCGCAAATACGGAAAATTCCGGCCTGATAATGCGCTCTCTTGCCTAATGCCAATTTCTCCATATATAATCATTATTTAGAAGCAACTGCACTGTTACAAGATAAGGAAACCACTATGAAAAAGTATTCCGTAATAAAGATGATCCCAGCGGGGTTGCTGGCTATACTGGCGGTTTATCTGGTAAGCTGCGCCACCGGCGGCGCGGCGGGCGGCAACGATTTTTTTGACGACAACGAAATATCGGCGATGGCGGCCCTGGGGCGGCTTGACGAGGCGCTTTCCGGCCCGCTGTTTGAAGGGGATGGGGGCAAGGATATACGCCTTGCGGTGCTGGAGCCTGAAACGCGGGGCATGGACGCGGGGGATGCGTGGCTGCCCGTGTATATGCAGGGGCTTTTGCACAGCAACTTCCGCAAGTACTCGGCCATGACGCTGATAGACCGGCAGAACCTGAACCAGATATTTGCGGAACAGGACCTTGCCGCAAACACGAGGTTTTCTGATACTGATTTTATTAAAATAGGCCGTTTAACCAACGCGGAGTATTTTGTTACGGGGACGGTGCAGAAGCTGCCCGCGGGCGGGGAATTTTCGGTAAGCCTGTCGGTAACGCAATCGTCTACCGGGGAAAGCATGGCATCGTTTATGCGGAACGGGACCGCGGAGGCGGTACAAAACGGAACCCTGATAAACAGCGCAGCCGAATCGCTGCTGGCCCAGATGGGCGTAAAGCTGACGGAAACAGGCCGCCGCAATTTGGTAACAGGGCGGTACATGGCCGCCCGTGCGGAGGCGGGGTATGCACAGGGCGTTGTGGCCCAGGAAAGCGGCGCGGCGGTGGAGGCCCTGCTCAACTACAGCCAAGCGGCGTCCTTTGACCCCTCGCAGTTGGAGTCCATATCGCGGCTTAGTTCAATATCGTTGGAGATAAGCGGCGGCTCGGTAAGCGCAAACATCCTGAACGACATACAGGCGCGGGACGCGTGGCTGAAGGCGTTTAAAGAAGCGGCGGTGTTTTTCAACAGCCACCCGCCCTTCGAGATTACCTACGATCCAAACCTGCTGCAAAAAGGGGATACGGATTATGCGACAAGGCGGGCGGACCTGGCCATGAGGATACGGGTAAGCCCGTCGGAAGCGGGGTTTACCGCGTTGAACGCGCTGCTGGAGGGGCTTGAAAAGACAGGCAAGCGGGAAACCTGGGGTTTTAGCGGCTGGCCGCTGCTGGGTATAAGGCCCAGGATGCCGGAGGCGGTGCTGTTCTCTGGCGCGCGCGCGTTCCGTTTTACGGTGCAGGCGGGGCTGCTCAATGAACAGGGCAAGCTGATAGCCCGCGGGAGAGCAACACTTAAAACGGGGGACATGGGGTTTGCGGCGGGGGACAAAACGGTACAGGCGCCCCGCGGGGAAGCGGTTCAGCTTAACTTCCCCAAAGTGAATGTCGATGATCTTACCCCTACCCTGACGGTGGTGATAGCCGGGGTAAACAAGATGAGCGGGCGGCAGATCAGCGAAACAGGCTATATGAGGATAGCGCCGGAGGATATAGGGCGGCAGTTGGAGTTGGAGGAAGCGCGGCGTTTGGAGGAAGCGCGGCGTTTGGAGGAAGCGCGGCGTTTGGAAGAAGCGCGGCGTTTGGAGGAAGCGCGGCGTTTGGAAGAAGCGCGGCGTTTGGAGGAAGCGCGGCGTTTGGAGGAAGCGCGGCGTTTGGAAGAAGCGCGGCGTTTGGAGGAAGCGCGGCGGCTGGAAGAAGCGCGGCGTTTGGAGGAAGCGCGGCGGCTGGAAGAAGTACGGCGGCGTTTTGAGGCCGCGGGTTTGGTATACATTAAAGGCGGAACCTTTATGATGGGCAGCCCCGCGTCGGAAGCGGGACGGTACGACAATGAAGCGCAGCATCAGGTAACGGTGAGCGGCTTTTATATGGGTAAGTATGAGGTAACGCAGAAGGAATGGGCCGCGGTGATGGGGAATAACCCCAGTTCTTTTAAGGGGGATAACCTGCCGGTGGAGAATGTAAGCTGGTACGATACAATAGACTACTGCAACAGGCGGAGCGTTAAAGAAGGCTTGACGCCCGCGTACATGCGGAATGGGAATAGTGTTGCCTGGAACCGGAGCGCAAACGGGTACCGGCTGCCCACCGAGGCCGAATGGGAGTACGCCTGCCGTGCGGGGACAACCACTGCGTATTCAACCGGGGCAGGCATAACAACAGTGCGGGCAAATTATTCTGACAGCAAGATAGGAAAAACAACGAATGTAGGGACCTATACGGCAAACCCGTGGGGCCTGTACGACATGCACGGGAATGTATGGGAGTGGTGCTGGGACTGGTATGGAAGCTATTCCAGCGGTGCGCAGACTGATCCAACGGGCGCTTCTTCGGGTTCGGCTCGCGTCTTATGCGGCGGGAGCTGGAACAACCCCGCTGGGTACGTGCGTTCCGCCTTTCGGAATAACATTACTCCCTCTTTCCGGGGCTACGATCTTGGCTTCCGTCTTGTACGGCCCAGTTTATAGGCAGGTTTAAGCAAGGGCCGCAAAATGCCCGGACGCCGCGGAGCGGCGTCTGACGACCCCCCGGCGGCCTGAAGGTTTCATTGATAACTACAGCCCTTATTTGTATACGCCAGGGTGTCAGACACCCTTTGGCGCATACAAGGAAGGACGGCAGGAGCAGCCATGGAAGAAGAACGCATCAACTGGCATCAAGCCTTTGCAGCCGCCCTGAGGCTGGATTTTGAAGCCTACAAGGACCTGCTTGAGTTCCA
>JAISQR010000049.1 GCA_031274035.1 Treponema sp.
AATGGTATAAATATTCATAAATGTGAATATTTATACCTTACAAACTCCGAAAGCATGCCCGTTGATCGGGATTTTTTGCATGAATATGCAAAAAATCCACAAGTGCAACAGGCTGCTAGTATTACCGGACGGCCTTCCATGCGCTGGATTGCCGCAGCCCGGTTCGCGCTGCTTCCGTATATAGATTTCTGCCGGTCTTTGACAATATTTCCATTGTCCGCCTGAACCGCTTCTCAAGCCGTTCTTCGTTGAAATCCACCTCGGCAAACTCTTCGGCCATATTAAATGGGGCGCACCAACAAAAACCGTGTAAATCAACCCTACCCCGCCGCAGAGCGGTAGGGACCCTTCGCAAATAATCAAGCGACCGTATTTCCGTCTTTGGCAAGCGCTCTCATTTCCTCCGCCCAGGGCGTGTAGTTTTGCGGATCCTCCCCGTGAAGATACTTTGAAAAACAGTATATGTTTTCGCTCAGATGATAGAAATCGAGTATCTGGACCGCGTCAGGAAACAATTCGCCGCACCTATTGCGTATCCACGCCGCCCTGCCGCTGTGAATAACAGTTTCTTTGAAGCGCCCGTACCCGTTTCTCACCGCGCTTTCCAGCACGTATTTGCATTACTTCCCAACCGTGCCGATAAATGCCGTATATTCCTTCCTCAGTATATCACGTCTTATATGATGCCCGGCTCTGTCCCATAAACGCCGTCTCATTCATCATCAGTTCGGTCATCTTAAACGGCAGCCCGTCAATTTTGAGGTATTCGTCCAGAGGCGTTAGGGGCTGTCCCGGCAGGGTGAACACCGTTTTTCCCTCTTCGTCCTTTATCTGGATGGCGGGCCGCAGAACGCTCCGGCTCAGGCGCACCTTTCCGTTGACGGTCCGTATTTCTTTTTCCTGCTTCCCCCCATTGCGCACCGCTATTTCGAGGCCCGATGCGGCGGCCCTATTTTCTAATTCAGTTTTTTTTACGGATCAGGTCTTTTCACGGATGTCATGTATCATCCCGTTGTAAAATTCATCCAGCACCTGGTTCATCCGCAGTTTCGCATTGCCCGTCACCGCCTCTATTTTGTTGATATCCAAGGCTTCCCGTTTCCCCAGTTCTACAAAATCGCTGGTATTCTACAGAATACTTTCCCGGACCGCAGCAAGAGCTTTTTCTGTTGTTTTTTCGCTGTTTTTCGTGTTAATCCCCTCCTGGAGTATAGACTTTTTGGGTATTATATCATCATTTGAAAAAGTCATGGGTCAAGATTAACCTGAAGGGCGGGGTTGTTGATTAAAAGCGCTTAAGAAACACGTATGAAAAATCGTAGACCTGAGCGGATATGATAATCCGCTTGCTTTTAACCGTCAACCAATTGCTTTCCAATTTCAGCGAGTTCGGGCATCGTTGAATAGAGGGGCATGTGGCCTTTTGCGTCTTTTCTGTCAAGCTCTACCAGAACAATGAAGAGTTCGTTTAAAAGATCGGCAAACAGCTTTAAATTAGATGCAAAATTATTTACGGCCATATCCCGCAGTACCTTGTCAGGGCCGGATGAATTGCCTGCGGAGCCGATACGGTTCCGCAGCCCCGGTACCAGTTCACGGCGGGCAAGGGAAACGAAATGAGCCGCTGCCGCTATCTGATGATAGAGTTCATCGAGATGAAAACCTTCATAGCGGTATTGTTCTAATTTTTCCGTAAAAACCTCTATTAAATCCCACGATTGCTTTTCCAGGGGCAGTTGAAGCAGTGCGGGGCGTATATAGCGGTTGGATATATTTATCCGATAATGTTCGCTGATCCGTTCTACTAATCTGATTACTTGGGCGTCTCTAACCTGCATATCTTTATTATACTTTTCAATTTGAAAATATACAAGCGAATGAAAAAGATAAAGTAATAAAACAAGAGGCTTTTCCAAAACTTCAGTTTTTGAGAAAGCCTCACAATTCTAGCAGCCGCGGACACTTCGTGTCCGATTGCACTTGTGGATTTTTTGCATAAACATGCAAAAATTCACCAAGGTCCCACAGGCTCCTAGTTCATGAAGCACCCTTCTATTTCACCGCTGTCCAGCCGGGTCATCACCCGCCGGTACACGTAGTGATGCGGTATGCCGTTCTCCAGTTTCAGGAACCGGCTACGCCAGGCTTCCTTCGCTCTGGCGTAGCGTTCGATGTCTTCCCAGCCTTGCGCCAGGGCGATGACCGCCAGTATGGTAATGACGATGACTTCATGGAGCGGATACAGTTTGTTCCGTTCTATCCGGGGGTCCCAGATGACTGAAAAATAGGTCATTAGGGGCGTGGTTGGCGGTTGTTTTTCTTCCATGGGCGGTCTCCTCCCAGAAAACCATGCCAAACATAGCAGCCTGTTGCACTTGTGGATTTTTTGCATGAATATGCAAAAAATCCCGATCAATGGGCATGCTTTCGGAGTTTGCAAGGTATAAATATTCATAAATATGAATATTTATACCATTTTATGCGCGAAGCGCAACAAACTCCTAGAGCAATTTTTCAGGGGCCGCCAAGGTAATGAGTCTGCGGGCGGTGAGTAATCCTGGATCTAAAATAGGAACGGAAAAATCCCGAGGGTCTACCGCCAAGGGAAGCTCGGTACATCCGAGGATTACCGCCTGCGCTCCCCTCTCCACCAGCCGGTATATTTCGTATATGATATTGTTTTTTGCATGGGGTTTGACAGGTTGAGAGTAGGTTTTAATACCGAATTGCTTGCTGTAGATAGCCTCGTGTATTTTTTCCCGCCCCTGTTCTTCGGGCTCAATAAGCACAGCGCCTTCTTCTTCCTGAAAGTATTCGTGATACACCCTGCTTTTGTAGGTACCCTTGGAGGCCAAAAGACCGATGTGGTTAATATTAAGACTTTCCTTAACAAAGGCGGCGCAGGTTTCAAGCATATTCACCACTGTAAAGCCAGGCAAATATTCCTGCACCATCTCGGAAAAGGGTCTAAAAATTGGGGCCGAATGGGCTGTATTACAGGCAACGGCCGCGTATTCCACCCCCGCCCTGTACAGGCGTTGGGCGCTCTCGAACATACCCCGTGCCGGATTTTCTATGTTGCACCTTTCCCCATTAAGCAGGAACTCCGTCCTGTCGGCTATGATGGAAGGACAGGATATTAATATACAATTAATATGATCCTGATCTTTAACCGCACGGGTATTGCTGAATATCTTCCTTAAAAAATCAAGGCCCGCATAAGGCCCTATTCCGCCGATAATGCCAATCAAGGGATTTTTTTTCGTATCCATCAATAAACTCCAAACCCCATCATTTATGAGGCTGGATAAACACCCCATTCCAATTTACAGGTGGAGGGTTCTTTTTATACATTAGGCATCGTTCACGCATGACTTTGCTTGGTGTGTCGGAAGGCCGGTACTTCAATACCGCCATAAAATATTTAAGGGCCTGATCCCAATTCCGGTCAAGATAGCATTGCAACCCGGTTTCATAATACTTGAAAATCTTCTTGAGCGATTTCTCAATATCATCCTTGGTAGTGATTAATTCATAGATATCGAATTCCTCTTTGCGGCCAACCACGGACACACGGTCAAGCTGGCGGAATTCAAATGCGTTGCGGCATTGTTCCCGTGTAACCTGACTTACAATGATCTCGGTTCCGTATATTTTATTTATCCCTTCAAGCCGACTCGAAACATTCACCGGATCCCCAATGACGGTATAATTGAGCCGTTCATTATAGCCCATATTCCCTACAATAACCTCGCCGGTATGGATTCCAATCCGGGTATTAAAGGGGACTTTCCCCTGATTACCCCACTGCCGGAAGAGTGTCCGCAGATTGGAGCGGATAAGAAGAGCGCTTTCACAGGCTTTTTGAGCATGATCCTGCATCCTAACCGGAGCGCCCCAAAAAGCCATCACCGAATCGCCAATGTATTTATCAATGGTTCCCTTGTTGTTAAGAATAGTTTTTGAAATTATTTCAAAATATAAACAGAGGTCCTGCACCAATTTTTCAGGAGTTGTCTGCTCGGAAATAGAAGTAAAATGAGCAATGTCGCTGAAAAATATGGTAAGTTCCCGGTTTTCTCCACCGATTCCCGCGTCGATATTTTCATTGATAAGCTGGGCGACTAAATCTGAGGGAACATAGCGTTTAAAATTTTTAAGGCCGCTGCGCATACTCTCAAAGGATTCCCGCATATCAAGAATTTCCAGTAAGCCGGTATTAAGCTCCACATCTGAATCCAAATCAAAAGTTTTTATTTTGGCCATTTCCTCGGAGAGTACCCGCATGGGCTTCGCAATTGCCTGGGAGAGGAAGGAACTGACAATAAGGATGAGGATGAGCATACCTATCGAGAAAAGGGTAACATACATAAGATTTTTCCGCACATTCCCAATAATATCGTCTTCGGGAATAATAATGCCGATATTAAGGTCCAACCCGTTTCCTATACTAATACCGGTTAGAATGGATTCATACTGGGCCCCTTTATATTCGATTGATTGCATGCCTTCCCCGCCTTGAATGGTCTGCTGTACTATATACCGTATGGTCTCATCGGAATAAACCCCAATACCGGATACGTTATAAACAGTATAACCATTTGCATCCACGGTTCTTTCAAAAAGTTTTTCCAGATCCTCCTCTTTTTGCGCTTGAAGGGCGACCAGGTTATTCTGCTTATCCAGAATAATAATCTTGGTTCCCGGCGTCGGACGGATCGTACCGAGAAATCGTGAAAGTTCATCCACCGCGATATCAACACAGCTTATTCCCTCCACCTTTCCAGACACATCAAAAACAGGAACCGCGCAGGTAAATCCGGGAAGGTGATCCGTAGCAAAAAGATAAACCGGCGTCCAGATCATTGATTTTTTTTCCTCCGCGCTTATATACCAGGATCGTTTACGGGGGTCGTAACCGGTTTCCACCGATTCGTATACATTGGGGTATGTCCCGTAATAATTCGGATTGGCGTGTTCCCACCGTATCTGTATCTCCTGTCCGGTATTATGCACATACCTTTTTGAAAATGAACCGTCATTCATCCTATTCAGCATAACCAGTTCCCCCCTAGTATCCGAATAGTACAGCATTTTAAACTGGGGATGAATTTTTAGAATTTCCGCATAGTATTCAAAGGTTTTTTCCGTATCCTCCCGGTTATTAATGGGGTCATCAAAATACCGGTACAGCAGAAATGCCAAGCTTTGGTTGGTGGCCTCAGCAGGAGCGAAATAATTGAGGGTTCGGTTGCTTACCGAATTCTGTATTTCCTTCATAAGGGCTGAGGAAAGTTCCCGCGCGTTTTTTTCCGAATTGATCCACATGGAAGAGAGAATTATAGACGCAGAAATAATAATAAAAAAGGCATTGATAAATATGATTCCGTAGAGAACCCTGAACCGCAAACCTCTCCTTTTCATCTTGCGCCGCCTTTTGCCCGCTGCCTTATAAAATTCTCTGCATTGAGGGTTCTAATGATTCCGTTAATATGAACAGCGGCAGAGCTTCCCGCAGGATAGAGAAAACAGATCGGTTTTTTAACATTGTTTTCGGTAATGGTTGCCCAGGCGCGGGAAAAAGAAAAGCCCAGAGGGGCCTCTTCGGTTTGTATGATAGCGCCGGCGATAATATCCGCCTTTCTTTTTATCCGGGCGCCCTCTTCATATCCAAGGGCTGCCGTATCCATGATCATGACCTGCTTATTAAGCCTTTGGGCTATTTCACGGAGCAGATCGATCTCCAGCCCCATAAGAGCGCCGGCCTGCCGGTACAAGAGGGGTTTACGATCCTGAGATTCCTGGATATACACCAAAAGCCGGTTTTTTTCACCTTCCTGCGCTTGTTCTTCTTCTTCAATTGCCGGCTCATCATCCTGTTCTCTTTTTGCTATCAGGGTTGTAGCCGCCATATTGACATAAACGATGAGGAGGGTTCTGAAGGGATCAATGATAGGATCGATAGCCATAAAGATAACTAGGACCGCTTCCACCGGCAGGCTTAAAGGGCCCAAAATGATGCTGATCACCGAGAGGGTAACAATCCCCGATGCCCCTGCTGTGGCGGTTCCCGCGAATATTACCCCCAAAAAGATTATTGTATAGTGCATAAATTCAAGGCTCATGCCATAGATCTGCACTACAAAGAAGACCGCTATCCCAAAGTAAAAGATATTTCCAAAACGGCCCAGGGTCATTCCCAGGGGAAGGGTTAGATTAACCGACGTGCTCTCAAACCCCATCTTCTCGTCAAGACTGGTTATGGCGCTGGGAAGGGTTGCCATAGAATTACGGGTAGCGAAGGCAAGCAGTATAGGTTCAAACAGTATAGAAAGCACCCTCAAGGGGTTGGCTATTCCCGAACGGATCCATATCACAATGGTCGCTATTATAAAAATAAGCCCCGTCCCGATCCCGTAGAGGGTGATAAATTTCGACATTGCCATGAATATCTGGGGACCGACCTTGGCGATTTGCCCCGCCATAAGGCAAATGAGCCCGAAGGGAAGCAGATAGAGCGACCAATTGATGAGTTTCTGGAAGGCTTCAAAGACAGCGGTAAGCAGACTGATGAGCATTGAAGCCGATTCTTCCTTGAGAAATCCGATGGCAACTCCGAAAATAATTGAAAAGAATACAATCGCCATCGTGCTTCCCATGGTAAGGGCTTGGAATATATTTGAAGGGATTAAATCCTTAAAGAAATTCGCCAGACTGGGCCGCGGAATAGTGCTGGCCGTATCCTCAGCGGCATTAAGGCTCATCGCTAGGGCGCCGCTGATGCCTTCCGTATCGGAGGCGGAGATAAGTTTTGACAAAAGGGAACGGGTATTTTCATCCAGCCCCGCGCCGGGTCTGCCTAAAAGACCAAAGGCTATACCGATAAAGGCAATGGCGATAATACAGATGATAAAAATTAGGACTATTCTTTTGATTAACCCCGTGCTGCTTTTGTTGCGCATCAGTTTTCCCAGGCTTGAAGAGATTGCTGTAATAATAATAGGAATAACGGTCATCTGTAGGTAAAAAAGGTAAAGTTGACCAGGTACGGCGATAAAAGCGGCAAAATCGGGAATTCCTACGGCACGGGATATGGGGGTATTAAACAGGCCTATAACAACCCCAATGGCGACGGCGGCTAAGACCGTTATCGGATGTTTTAAAAATGAACTTTTCACGAATTACTCCTTGTGACGGCTTGCTAAATTACCTGACGCCGAAATGCCGTTCAACAATTCGAGCGGGGGTAAGTTCCCCTTTATTTTGCAACAGATAATCCTCCAAAAACACATTGAGCCATTCCTGCAACAGAGGAGCATCGTAGGCAACCGCCATAGCAATAGGATCCTGTTTATCATTGATAAAAACCGGCTTCATCAAAATGGATGCGTCCTCTCTAATAGTGTTAATGATCAGTATCTCCCCTTCGTCCCGGTAGGCCGCCAGCACCTTTCCGTAGAAGAGAGCGTCAACAGTCTGGTCCCAAGTATCGTAGGTTTCGATGGTGGCTTGGGGAAAATTTGTTTCCGCATAACTGAGATAAGAAGAATTTTTTATAACGCCAAGGCGTCCCTCAAAATGTTTGATAAAGTAGGGCAGCTTATCTTCCGAAGTTACCTTGGTAAGTTCCAGGCGATTTACCAGAAGGGCCTGCCTGAAAACAATATAGGGATCGGTATACCGCACCAATTCCGCCCGCCGGATAGTCCGGCTGAGTTTGCTTAAAGCGACATCCGCCTCTTTATTGGCTATTTTCATTACCACACCGTCAAAACTCTCCGCTTCACGGTTAAAAACCGCCCGTACCCCCAGCCTGTTCGCGATTTCATAGCCAATTTCAACATCCAATCCGATAAGTTCCCCGGTATTTTGTTCGCGGTAAAAGAAAGGTTTTTGATCCGCCGCGGTCATAGCAAAGATGATATACCCCCGATCAAGAATCGCCTGTATTTCACTGGGATATATCCTGTTATTTGACGATCTGGCGCCGGATAACTGCCCATTTTCTCCTGCAAGAAGCCTTACCGTTTCAAGGGGAGAAAGAGGAACCTCTTCCAGGGGCTCATCCGAAGAGGCGGCGCAGGAAAAGAAAAAAATAGTTAGACAAAAGGTTGCTATGCGATATAAGTTCAATTTTCTACTCCCTAGCAGAGCTATTTATATATAGTAATAAGCATTACATTTTATTTCAAGAGGAGAAGAGTTTAAAATTTAGCGGTAGAAGAATCGCACGTAAGTATCTCAAGCAATTACAAAAAAGAACAAAGTATTATCTGTGTTAAAGTTGTAGTGTGCAATCTTACATAGAAGGGGCAAAGAAATGGCAAATAATAAATGAAAATAGCGTTTTTCTTGCTATTCTGTCTACAATGCTTGTCCAACGCGAACAACCGGTAAGTCCGGGGAGCAACGGTAAAAACGAAGGCGAACTGCCCGGCGGAATTAATACCCAACGTCCTGATGAGTTCCTTTAAGAATTTCTCCGCTTTACAAGCGCCATAAATGGCATATAAATCGTCTCCCTTCCCTGCGGCTTTCAATACTTTATAGTATTCCCCTGCATGAAGAATCGGAAACTACGTTTCCGCGAGTAATGAAATAACGGCTATCCCTGAGTTGTTAGATTTGATAGATGTGAGCGGGGACACGATAACGATAGACGCGGCGGACTGAAAGTCCGAGGGCTGCCGGAAGGAGATCGTGAAGGAAATCCGAGGGAAGAAGGCGGATTATGTGCTTGCGGTGAAGGAAAATCAGCCTATTTTGTATGGGGAAATCAACAACCCCGCCCTTCTGGGCTAAACTTGACCCATAAATTTTCCAGTTTTCTAAACACTATGATATAGTGAATAATTGCTTAGGAGGGCGTTATGTCCGGAGGGGAAAGTTTCAATATGGCGGAAGAATTCGCCCATGTGGATTTCAATGAGGCCAGGCTTGAAAAGCGGTTGGTGCGGACAATGGAAACACTGTCCAAGAATCCGGGTAATTCGATATGGACAAGCGCGGAAAACCGCGCTGAAGCATCGGGCTAAAGTCCGCAGCTATTTATAACCTGCTGGGAAACGAAAAGTTTGACCGGGATGAAATAATCAACAACCCCGCCCTCAAGCTCCCCCGCGAACCAGTGGGCGGGCTCTTGGGGTTGTTGTTTTGGTAAGGTATTTGACTCAGGGTACATACCCTTAATAACGCCCTCAAGCTCCCCTGCGAAGCAGGTTCTTGGGTATGTACCCT
>JAISQR010000053.1 GCA_031274035.1 Treponema sp.
GCGGCGCTATGGTTCTTGTTTCCATGGTTTCCCTCACAAAAAATCAACTTTGCTTTATCATAGCATATATCGGGCCAGTTTTATAGCCAATTCAAGAATTTTTAATGCGCTCGCCCTGCGCTGTTTCCGCTCTTTACTATCTTCATTCGTTTTATTATATTATAATAAGTCCATAAGGAATAAATTCCCCTCCATTTTTTGCCGAAAATTTTTAGAGAGTTTGACTGGTTTAGATTTAGTATGCGGAGGCCGGTATTGTTTTCAGAACAACTAACCGATATAATTTTCAAGGTGTTTACTTCCTGGCAAGTGCTTGTTGTAAGTGTTGTTATAGTTCTCTATTTTTTGCTTGTGTCTTATGTTGGACGAACTTACCATAGGCAGCGCATTGCGCCGATCATTCCCAAGATAAAAAAAGGAAATAAGACCGACGAAATTGAAGTTACCGCGGATGATAATCTGGGAATAGAAGAGGAAGCACAATGAACATTCCTAAAGTTCCTCATATCTGCCTGTCTCGGAAGTATCATAGCCGCCGAGCATTTCCATATCCTGCTTGAAATCCCCCCGGATAACATAGGCAAGAATACTTTCTACCGCTTCGGTATGCCGGTCGCTTAGACGGAATACAAAGTCGTACCATTCCAGTTGAAGGGGGATAAAATCCAGAGCCGATACGGTTCCCGCGGTCCGTTCGCAACCGCAGCCCAGATCGGCGCCGCCCTTGGCAACTATGCTGGCCGCAGCCATGTGTGAAGATGATTCGCGGGTATAGCCCCGTATATCCTGCGCCTTGATCCCAAGCTGTCTGATCTTTTGATCCAGCAGTATCCGGGTGCCGCAACCCCGTTCCCTATTTATCATAGTTATATCAGGCCGGGCCAGATCTTTCCAATCCCGTATCTCTAGAGGATTCCCCTTTTTTACATAGAACCCCTGGATGCGCCCGGCCAAACGCAGTACGCCCACGGGAAGCCCCGGAAGTAAACGGCGGATGAAGGGGTAATTGTAAACGCCGGTTTCACTATCCCATAAATGCACGGAGACCATGTTTACTTTTCCGTGGTAGAGAGCATAGAGCCCGTTATAGCATCCCATATAGGAACGGAGCGCTGTATTTCCGGTTCGGGAGATACAGCTTACCAGCAGGTCCAGACACATATCCTGGCCTGATATGATAAGCCCAGTCGGGGGAACTTCGGGCAGGCGCCCTCCTTCAGCCCCCCGCTGTTCCTTAGGCTCCCTAAAAACAGGGCTGTCAAAACCCGTTCTACGGGATCGAAGGTAACGGTTGATATCCTCCTGAGACACCCGAACCTGTTTTCCTACCTTAGAGGATGGAAGCTCCCCCCTTTTGATAAGTTCATAAACGGTATATTTCTTTATCTGTAATTGTTCAGCTACATCCTGAGCAGTAAGCAGAGTAGATGTCATATCATGCTCCTTATTTAAAGATCATAAGCAGGCGCGGAGGACGCAAAATTTTCAAGGTATTTTTTGCGTCCTTCGCCTTTACTCCGCGAACATTGTGGCTTCTTTTTACTTGTTGACATTGGTTGCCAACTAATATAATTCCCTCTAATATCACTTCTTAAATGTTATCTTCCACTCATTATCGATCTTAACCAGATCAAATGTATGCTCGTCGCCTATAGCAGTTTTAATGACTACCGTTGCCGTATTACCGCTGATCTCTTCTTTGACGACCGTGTATTGGCCCTCACCGATCTGTTCCTTAATTACATCTCCGAACGCGGCAAAGATATTGGCCGTATCATCCGTGGTAAACGCCTGTATCTTTCCTAAATCATTGCTCTGTATCGCACCGATAAAATCTTTGGTTACCGTACCCGGCGATTTAGTGCAACCAGAGAGCAGCGCCACCAAAACTACGCCGGTTATAAAAAACTTTTTCACTACAACCTCCATTAATTCATTACTGTATATTAAAGTAAAACCTTTCCAGATAAGAAATTCTCCGTTGAGCATCGGCATAACGCGGACTCTGCGGGAATTCCCGAATAAGCCGACGGTAATAATCTATGGCGGTACGGATATCACGGCTTGGACTATTGGCCTCGAGCGTCTGGCCGTAAAGCCACCACGCTTCATCGGTTCCCGCCGGAAAGCGGCCCCGGAATTGGTCCAGAGTTGCCAGGGCCGAGTCAATTCGTCTTGCTTCGTACTCGGTTCTGGCGCGGCTGATATACTCGTCAATACCCGCATCCTGGGGAATCGTAACACGCGGAACCGTGCCCGCCCCTGCCGTCGGCATGACGGTTGGAGGCCTTACCGCGACAATGCCGTCATCTGCAATACCAGACTGAGCCGGCGGCAGTCTGCCCGCACTCGCCGTCTGGGCGGGCACGACAGCCGGATTCCTCCACGCGTCAGCAGGATCGCCCGGGGAAACCGGCGGCGCCGGAGGCTGTGCGGTCTGAGCCGGGGGAGGCGTTCTCTGCGGGGGTGTCTGTCCCGCAGCAGGGCGGCTTGCGCCTTGACCCGCCGCCGGCTGCGCCCCCGGAGGCTGTGCGGTCTGAGCCGGGGGAGGCGTTCTCTGCGGGGGTGTCTGTCCCGCCGCAGGACGGCTTGCGCCTTGACCCGCCGCCGGCTGCGCCCCCGAAGGCTGTACGCCCTGAGCAGGGGAAGCCCCGCTCTGCGCGGGACTTTGCTCCAACGCAGGGGGCCGGGCGACGGCAATCTGCGCCCCATCTCCTAAAGGTTCTACCGGAGGAGAAACAGGAATGGATGAGGAAACAGTTTCAGCCTGTGCTGCCTGGCTTTTCACAAAGGCATCCGCTTCCTGTTCCGCGGAAGGCCAGCGGGGGGTTGCTATCACCCTGTCCAGATTCAAGGGCGGATTGAACCACCCTGTATCGGAAACCAGCGGAGGACCGTCAACAATCACCCTAACATAGTCGTTTATAATATATCCCCGTATATAATCCTGGCGGTAAAATTTAAGATCATAGGTTCCCTCTATATCGGCACGAAAAACAAAACTAAGGCCGTCGTTATCGATCTTGCGGGAATCGTAGGACAGGCCCCGCCGTCCTCCCGTTTCGCCAAGGTACACCCAGCCGTTTCCCCTGTACGGTATCTCTACAATCTGTCCCTCGTTTATCCGAACGACTCTGGAAAAGGGCGTGTTTTCAATGGGTTCCTGAACCGCAGGCGGCTCAACCTCAGAGTTTGCCGTCAAAGCGCCCTGGTTTTCAATTTCAGGGATCACCGCTGTTTCTGTAACCTGAGAAACAGGTGCGGATGGAGGAGATATAGAGGCAGGGGCATCAGGACGAGGTTCGGCTGCCGGCGGCGCCGCGGACTCAGGCCTTGAGGCGGGAACGACAGGGCGGGGAACGGCTGCAATTTCAGCAGACTGAGAATCAGCGGCCGGCAGTGTGTCAGTCCTACGCTCGGGAACGGGCCGGGCCTGCACTCGCTCTTCCTCCGCAGACGGGGATTGATCGGGAAGAGGCTCTAGGGTTATATCCACCGCATCCGGCAGGGCTTCGCTCAGTTCTGCCGGTGGTGATAGCTCAGGAATCCAAGGGCCCAACGGAGGGGGCCCTCCCCATTCAGGATAGGGCGGTTCAAGCAGGGTTTCACTGAAGGCTTGCAGGGAAGGCGGGATAATACCGGCAGCCGCTTCAGGCGGATCGAATTCCGGTTCTATATTTTGCAGTACGATAGGCGGCTCAACTATGGGCGGCAGCAGATATACAGAAGCCCTGTCATCCGTCTGTGTATATCCTGCTACAGGAATAAAAATTAATATAAAAAGAAAAAACGGTAAGCGTATATACAAATACAAGCATTTTTCATTTTTTTTATATCCGGCGATCATGGAATGCCCTCCAGGAATTTATCGATCACAGATTTTACCTCATCCCGCCACAATTCTTCGCCCAGATTCAAGGGATCTTTCCAGTGAATACCTGCATCATCACCCGTCCATGCCCTCCTCTGTTCCCTATCAAGGAGGATTTCCGGCAGAAAATCCGGCTCTTCCGGCAGGAAAAGTTCCTCCGAAGGAATAAGCGGCGGTCTTTTTGTATCCGCTACCCTATTGCTCAAGGACGCCTCACGATTCGGCCTTAACAGTAACGCAATCAAACAGATGACAAGAATCAGGGCGGCGGCGGCCATTCCAATAAGTAAAGTCCGTTTTTTATCCTGTACCACCGATTTTAATGAAATCTTAGATTTAACTTTCGGTAAGTTTACAATAAAACTTATCATTTTTTCCCAAATTTCATTAGTTTTCGCCGGTAAATCTGACCATAAAGACATACTTATATTATATCACAAAATACTATCTATGATAGTAGGTAAAAGAAAAAATTGCAGGCCGACGCATATAAAATCGTATTGGCTGTTCAAACGAGAAAAAATCAGAATTTCAACCGTAAAGTCAAATCGAACCTTCGGTTCGCGGCGAAGAAGTAAGGTTTGTACCAAAAACCTTTCCTTGTTTTTTCAAACAGGCTGCTGCTATACCATGAAGGGTAAAAAATGTCTAATGAAAAGTAAGGACGGAAAAAGAAATATGACGATAGGTAAACAGTTGCGAATTTTTGTAAATTCCCGAAATAACCGGGTTTAGGGAATGGTTTTTAATACAATATAATTTTAACGAATAATGGCTGTGAGGCAAAAATATGCAGGCATCGAAGGGGGAATGTATGAAGCCTATAGAAGAATGTACCGCAGGAATTGTCGGGCTGGGGCTTATGGGAGGCGCTATTGCTATGGCGCTGAAAAAGATCGGCCCGGCCCGGCTGTTCGCCTGCGATATAAACAGCGATACCTTGGATGAGGCGCGGCAGATGGGGCTTATCGATCAGGGCTGGCCGGGCAGCGGGGCCGCCGCGGATGAAATGCTTGCCCTCTGCGATCTTGTCTATCTCTGCATTAACCCTTCAACATTGCTCCGTTTTATGAACGCTCATATACAAGCCTTTAAGAAGGGCGCCCTCATCACCGATATTGCCGGTGTTAAAACCGGCATAACGGCGGCTATGGAGCAGGGGCTGAGGGATGACCTTGATTTTATTCCCGGTCATCCCATGGCGGGCAGCGAGAAGGGTGGTTTTGCTAATGCGGCGCGCTGTAGTTTTACCGGAAAGAACTATATCCTTACCCCCCTAAAGCGCAATACCGCGGAAAATCTGGAGTTTATGAAAGGTCTCATTTACCGTATGGGTTTTGGGACTATTACCTGCGTTACGGCGGAGGAACATGACAGGAAAATTGCTTTTACAAGCCAACTCTGCCATGTAATTGCCGCTGCCCTTATTGACTGCGAGGGAGACACGGAGATTACCCGCTTCGGAGGCGGCAGCTTCGAGGACCTGACCAGGATAGCCATGCTCAACGCATCTATGTGGACGGAACTTTTTATAGAAAACCGCACCCCCTTGCTTGAACGGATAGAGCAGTTTGAGGGAAGCCTTGATCTGTTTAAAACTCTTATCAGGGAAGAGAGGGAACAGGAACTTATGGCGAGGCTGGGCCTTGTACGGGAACGGCGGAGCAGGATGAATGGATAATGCCGCCGGTCTATTCATCCTCATAATAGGCCGTACCGGTTGCTCTCCTCAAAGGGCCCATACGGAGGTGGGTTTTCCGTGAAAGCCTGATGTCAGGAGGCCGGTACAGCCAGAACATGTTCCAATTAGCTTGTCTAATCAGAAATGCGCGGTAAAAGAGATTCTTCCATATCCTAGCAGCCTGTTGCACTTGTGGATTTTTTGCATATTCATGCAAAAATCCCGATCAATGGGCATGCTTTCGGAGTTTGTAAGGTATAAATATTCATGTTTATGAATATTTATACCATT
>JAISQR010000054.1 GCA_031274035.1 Treponema sp.
CGGGAAGAACATGGGGGTTTCCCGGTCTATGTTTACCAGTCGTATACTCATAGGGGAATTTTACCGGAAGAGGCGGCGGCGTGTCGATCCCTCCAAAGTCCCACAGGCTCCTAGGAGCCGCGGACACTTCGTGTTCGATGGGAGTTTGTTCCGGGGTATCTTTATGTGCGCCCAGCATGGGCAGTAACTCGGCTGTGAAAGTCCGCTACACGCTTGGTAGTGGGAAGCGGCGGACCAAAGGTCCGAGGAAACGTTGGAAACGGACACGAACGCGATATGAGAACCTGATACGGTGGGGAATCCCTAAAGACCAGGCATGGCAATGGGCAAACACCCGGAAAAGCTATTGGCGAATCGCGGACAGCCCCATACTCAAACACTCGCTGACCAACCAGTATCTTGAATCAATTGGATTTCCTGATGTACTTAAACGATTCGTGGTACTTCACGAAAGAATAGGCTTGCTCCTGAAACTACAGGCCCCTATTCCCACCTATTGAACCGCCGTGTACGGATCCGTACGCACGGTGGTGTGAGAGGACGGCTGCTCAATTAATGGGCAGCCTCCTACTCGATTGGAATGCGCGGGTGTAACACCCACATGCGTTTACTTTACATGCCTAAAAAAATATGATACAGTCAATATATGAAAGAGGAAAAGGCAAGCTTTGAGCACTTATTATCGGTAATGCCCGAAGGATGGGAAGATAAGGCAAAGGAATTAGGGGCATTGCAGCGGGGACGGGAAATCAGGAACGCAACGGATTTGCTGCGTCTGGTTTTTTTATATCTTACCGACGGCAAATCGTTCAGCGGGACGGCCGCGTTGTTGAAGCTGGCGGGTATCGGTTCAATGACCAAGAAAGCGGTCTTCACGAGGTTTCAAAAATGCGCCGGGTGGCTGCAGTGGCTATGTGAAAACATCTATCGGAACAACCAAGCGATATCGGAGCCTCCGTCCTGGCTGGGAGATAAGAAGGTCTATCTGGTAGACTCAAGCGACGAGCCGGTGCACGGGAGCGACAAAGCGGATTACCGGCTGCATTATGCGGTAGGGCTGTTCGATCTGGGGATGAAAGAGATGGCGCTGACCGGGACGGGAGTTGGGGAGAAGCTGGGCAATTTCAAAACGTTTGGGAAGGATGACCTGGTGATAGGAGACCGGGCGTATTGCAGCAAACAGGGGATAGAGTATCTGAGGGGAGCGGGGAGCGGATATCTGTTGCGATTTGGGACGAGGAGGTTTCATACCTATGATGAAAGAGGCAGGGAAGTGAATATCTTGGGGTGTTTTAAGGGGTTACAACCGGGAGAAAGCGGCGAAGCCGCCGGGTATTATGAATATGAGGGGGAGTACCAGCCGTTACGTTTTTGCGTATTGCGGAAAACCAAAGAAGCGGAGCGGAAAGGGCTTGAGGTTTTAGAGAAGACGCGGATGAGGAAACACGGGAACAAGGAATTAAGCAAGGCGCAGAGAGCGTATAACCGGTATGTGGTCGTAGTTACCTCAATAACCGAGGTAGCGCCCGAGTTGATACTTGAACTGTACCGGCAGAGGCGGCAGATAGATCTGGTATTCAAACGGTTAAAGCCGTTGTTCGGCTGCCATGAGATACCGGTTCATATTGAGCAGAGCGCCCTTGCGTGGTTTTACGGGAAGCTGTTACTGGCGGCCTTTTGCTAGGAGTTTGTTGCGCTTCGCGCATAAAATGGTATAAATTTGCAAACTCCATCAAACCTCCGGTTCGCGGAGCCTCATTTATCTGTGTTTTTAGACAAATCAAGGTTAGCACCTTGTAAACACTAAACAAATGGATTAATAATAAAACCACAAAGGCGGAGTAGGAATTCTCCCAAATTTTTCACTTTTTTCCGTTTTGACTAATAGTAACAGTGTGGAATTTTCGTTATACTTATATCCAAAAGGTTATGCAGTTTATTGTTGTTGTTGTTTTATAACAATTAAGGAAAACAAAAATGCCGGAACAGCTTTTCCATAGCAATATGCCCATAGCTCCGGGAAACCAGATATACTTGGAGCGTCCTTGGCTTGACCGTCTGCTGGAACAGGCGGCGCAAAAGCCGGTGGTTATCGTCATCGCCGGTGCTGGGTACGGAAAAACCCACGCGGTCTATTCCTTTGTCCGCAAATACAAGGTCCTTATCAATTGGATGCAGCTTTCCGAGCGGGACAATATAGGCGAACGTTTCTGGGAAAATTTTATTTCCGGCGTATCGGTCATAAGCGGGGAAACCGCGGCAAAACTCGCCGTGCTGAGTTTTCCCTCTACAGACCGGCAATTTGACCACTACCTCAAGATTCCCCGTGACGATGTGCTGCCCGAAGAAAAATATATCATTGTTTTTGACGATCTCCACCTTCTAACCGATAGTTCGGTGCTGCATTTCCTGGAACGCTCCGTTACCTCCCCTTTCCCCAACATCACCTCAATACTTATTTCCCGTACCGAACCTCCCCTTAATCTTATGAATCTGGAATCAAAGGGGCTTTTGACCCGGATTACCGAGGAGGATCTCCGTTTTACACGGGATGAAATGGAGTCCTATTTCCAGCTTCTCCAAATCAACGCCCCGCCGCAAACCTTATCCTCAATTTATCACGATACCGAAGGTTGGGCCTTTGCCATACATCTGGCGGGGCTCTCGCTTAAAAATGCCCCCACGGGCGCGGCTTATGCGAACCATGCCCTCAGGTCCAATATCTTTAAGCTCATCGCCAGCGAAATCATGGCGCCCTTGCCCCTTCCGGTGCAGCGGTTTCTCATCAAAATGTCCCTCATTGAGCACCTGGTCCCGGAACTGCTGGAAGAACTGGCCGGAGACCCTTCGCTTATACCGAGAATCAAGAGGATAGATTCTTTTATCCGTTTCGATATCTATCTCAACTCCTATCATATTCACCATCTTTTTCTCGATTACCTTAAAACCAGGCAGGATGAATTAACTGACTATGATAAAATGGACTTGTGGCATAAAACCGCGGCCTGGTGCGCGGCCAATAATCAAAAAATGGACGCTATCAGCTACTACGAAAAGGCGGGGGACTATGACCGGATAATCGACATCTGTTCTACCCTGCCCATGATGTTGTCCAATAGGACCGCCCGGATGCTGCTGGAACTGCTGGACATGGCGCCCAGAGAGATATATGAAAACAATCCCCTCATCTATACCCACCGGGTACGCATCCTTATGAGCCTTGGCATGATTGAACAGGCCGACCAGGAGACGAAGGATGCCATTTCACGTTTTGAGGCCCTGCCCCCTTCCCCCTTGAATCACCGGATTCTGATGATCTGCTACGGCAATTCAGGTTTTATCCGCATGATGGTCAGTCCCTATACGAAGGATTACAATTTTACCGCGGATTTTGAACGCTGCGCCTACCACGGCGGCCTGAGCGGCGGTTACACGGTTCCCCTTCCCATGTCGGTGCTGAACATAGGGTCCTATATCTGCCGGGTGACCAGCCCTGAGAAGGGGGAAATAGAGCGGTACATCGATGCGGTGGAGATCGTCGCTCCCCTGGCCATGGGCCCCCTGGGGGGCATGGAATGGGGCGCGGACACCCTTGCCCGGACGGAGTTGGCCTTTTTCAAGGGGGATATGCCCCAGGCGGAACAATTTGCCATGTTGACCCTGCAAAGGGCCCAGGAATGGGATCAATACGAAGTTGAAAACCGCGCCCTCTTTTATCTTCTGCGGATAAGCCTTGCACGGGGGAATTATGAGGCCGTTTCCGGTATTTTCAGGCAGCTTGAAGCCCAACTCGACCAGGTTCATTTTATCAACCGCTTTACCTACCATGACGTTGTTACCGGCTGGTATTACGCCCAGATCGGGCGGATGGACAAGGTGGCTCCCTGGCTGAAGAACGACTTTGAGGGAAGCGATCTTACTTCCATGAACCTTGGGATGGAAGTGCTGGTCAAGGCGAAATGCCATTTGACCGAAAAACGGTATCCTGCGGCGCTGGCGGCCTTGACCACCATGGAAGCCCGGAAAAACCCCTACGACGCCGGGGACTTTGTATTGGGACGAATCACGATGAAGGCCCTGGAGGCGGTATGCCGTTACCGGAACCGGGATAAGCAGGGGGCCTTTGCCGCTCTGGAAACGGCCTACCTCTTGGCCCGTCCCAATGCCCTCTATATGCCGTTTACGGAATTGGGGAAGGATATGCGGGCTCTGGTGGAAGGCGCGTTAAAAAACCAGGCCCCCGGCCTTCCCTCTGCCTGGCTGGAAACGACGCGCCGGGGCGCTTCGGCCTACGCGAAAAAACTTTTTACCGTGGCGGAACAGTACCGCCCCGCCCTCCAGGGGGTGAACCTGTCCCTCCGGGAGTTGGAGGTTCTGACGGGCCTGTCCCAGGGAATGACTCAGGAAGAGATCGCCGGCCGTTCTTCCCTGTCGGTAAATACGGTAAAAAGCGTTATCCGCGGCGTCTACAATAAACTGGGGGCGGTGAACAAGGCCGACGCGGTGCGTATCGCCGCCGCTGCCGGGATTTTGGGGGCGGCAAATGAAACTTCCTGACCAGCATCTCTTAGCAGCCTGCGGGACAACGAATATTGGAAAACCTCAAGAGGTTTACTATTATACATATATATTATAAAGGAGCAAACCATGCCGTATATTTCAGTTGCTATTGGACAAAAACTTACCGCCCAGCAGAAAGAAAAGGTTAAAACCGAACTGGGCCGTCTTATCACCATCATTCCTGGAAAAACTGAGCAGGACCTCATCGTACATATCCAGGACGGCGCCCTCTATATGGGCGGGACGGAAGCGCCTTCAGCATACATCGATCTCCGCCTGTATATCAAAACAGACATGGAAGCCAAGAAACGCTTTACCCGTGAACTTTTTGCCTTTATAACCGGCGAATTTGGTATAGAAGCGGACCGGCAATACCTGACCATAAGCGAATACGACAACTGGGGCTATGACGGAGAATTTCATTAAAGCAGGCAGCGGTTTTACTTTTAAGAAATTCAACCGCTAAAGGCACGAAAAGACACGAAAAAGGAAAGTACACATCGAACCGCGAACCTTAGGTTCGATGGTTCGCGAACACGAAGGAAGGACGGGGTCCAGAGGGTTGCCCTCCAATTCTTCTTCTCTTTGTGCACGCAGACCATAGGTCTGATGTGTCCCGGAACCCCTGGGTTCCTTTGCGGTAAAATTTCTTCGTTCTTAAGTTTGGGTCAAGAATAATGCTCTGCCTCCCCCGCGTGAGCGGGTTCTTGGGATCGCCATTAGTTTTAGGATTGGCTTTGGCAGAACGAGGGTTTAACCTATATCGCGCAGTCGGAATACAGGAATTGCGAAACGAGAGAACGGGGGATACGCAACGTAAAGGTCAAGGCGAAGATAGCGGGGCAATTCAGAAATCCGGGATGCGCCGAATGTTTCTTCAAAATGTAGTTACGTTTTTTTTAACTTTTCATAGGTTTATTGAAAAACCCCTTGACCAAAAAACCGTTTCTTGATATTTTATCAAAATGTATTAAAGGCGTCCGTAAAAATTGAAAATTTGGACGCTTCCTTTAAAATACTGTTAAGCCCTTGTAGCTCAGTCGGTAGAGCATATCCATGGTAAGGATAAGGTCAACGGTTCGATTCCGTTCGAGGGCTTAGGGGGAACAGGGAGTATTTCCGTTCTCTATCTTAAAGTTGATTATTATGGAGGATTTATGGCAAGCAAAAAACAGGTAGTAGAGCTCGTTGCCCTTCAGTGCAGTGAATGTAAACGGAAAAATTATACTACAAGCAAAAACCGCCGGAATACTCAGGAAAAACTTGAATTCAATAAATACTGTCCTTTTGATCGGAAGCATACCCTGCATAAGGAAACGAAGATCAAGTAAGGGGTATATATAGATTTAGGCCAGTAGCTCAATTGGTAGAGTATCGGTCTCCAAAACCGAACGTCGTGGGTTCGATTCCTACCTGGCCTGGATAAATGAATTTTAGATAAGGAAAGGAAAAAATTTGAAATAGATTAAGTTCCAGGGAGGAATCGAAGGGTTTCGGCGGCATATGTAAGGCGGGTTGGCAAAGCCTTACAAACTCCGAATACTCGAAGAGTACAGCATGCCCATTGATCGGGATTTTTTGCATATTCATGCAAAAAATCCACAAGAGCAATCGGACACGAAGTGTCCGCGGCTGCTAGGTAAACCGCCAGGGAGGGCGGTTTAGCAGAAACCCCGGCCCGGAGCCCCAGAGTATGGAAGTGCGGGGCGGAGGGGATTCCTGCCTGGCCTGGATAAATGAATTTTAGATAAGGAAAAAGTAAATTGAAGTAGGCCAAGTTCCAAGAAGAGCGGTATTAATACAGGTTTCTGGTCTATTTTTGTTTGATATAACAATGCCTTCAAATGAAAGAGGTTTACATGAACAAACTTGTTCAATTTGTAAAGGAATCTTACGGTGAACTCAAAAAGGTTGTCTGGCCCAATAGAGAAGATGTGGTCAGCTCCGTTAAGGTAGTTATTGTTTCTACCGTTATTATTGCCGCGGTTTTAGGTTTGGTAGATGTAATTTTACTTCTTGGGGTGCAGGCTTTATTTTAATGGGGTTATCTAAGGCGGGTAAAGTTTGTAGCGGGGCTGTTAATTTCAAAAGGTCCTTTGAAGCGGATTTAAGGCCGTTTCAGTTTTGGACTTAATATTTTCAGTTTAATGGGGTTTTGAATTTGGTTCATCTGCTTAAAAACCAGATTTTTGGTAAAGGGAAAATATGGCCACAGGTTGGTATGTCCTTCATACCTATTCAGGATACGAAAATAAAATCGAAAAAACAATCCGCATGATGTTAGAGAGCGGAGAGCTCGAGAAAGAAATTGTGCGGGATGTAAAGGTTCCTCAGGAAGAAGTGGTGGAAGTCCGGGATGGTAAGAAACGTACACAGACTCGGAAATTCCTCCCCGGTTATATTCTTGTCGAGATGGACCTGCCCGATATGAGTTGGAAGATAGTCTGTTCAAAGATTAAAAAGATACAGGGTGTTACGGGTTTCCTTGGCTCCACAAACGAACGCAAGCCCAATCCTCTAAACGCGGACGAGGCGCGGAGTATTCTTCAGAAAACCGGAGAAATTAAAGGTGAACGTCCGACACGGGCGCGGCAGACCTTTGCCGCCGGGGAGCAGGTGAAGATAATTGATGGTCCTTTTGAATCATTTACCGGTATTATAGACGAAGTAAATCAGGAAAAAAACAAGATTAAGGTAATGGTCGGCATCTTTGGGCGTAATACCCCGGTAGAAGTTGATCTTTTACAGGTAGAAAAGCTGTAGGAAATAGAACCATTCCAAAAAACCATGTTAGTGCGGACCTTTGGTCCGACGGGAATGGCTATAAGAAATAAAATAATGAACTTATTTCTTATTTGAATAGAGAGGTGGGAGAGGGACAAACCCTCGTTATGCCGGTTGGCGCCGGTAAGACCACAAAGGAAGGAAAAAATGGCCAAGAAGAAAGTTACCGCCATAATCAAGCTCCAGTGCCCCGCGGGTAAGGCTACCCCGGCTCCGCCTGTAGGCCCTGCGCTCGGTCCTCATGGCGTAAGCGCGCCCCAGTTTGTCTTGCAATTCAACGAGAGGACAAAGGGTATGGAAGCAGGACTTATCATTCCGGTACTGATCACGGTATACGCGGATAAGTCCTTTACTTTTATACTCAAGACGCCTCCGGCTTCGGTGCTTATAAAGAAAGCTGTGGGTATAGAAAAAGGTTCTGGAGAATCGCACAAAACCAAGGTAGGCAAGCTTTCCAGGGCAAAACTTGAGGATATTGCCAAACAGAAAATGGCCGATCTTTCGGCTATCGATCTGGAAGGCGCAGTAAAGATAATTGCCGGCACAGCCCGGTCAATGGGAGTCGAGGTGGAAAAATGATACGTGGAAAGAAATACCTGGAAAGTATTAAAAAGTACAGTACCGCCACTTATTACGATTTAAGGGAGGCTCTGGGCCTAGTAAAGTCACTGGCCGCCGCCAAATTTGACGAGACAATCGATCTTGCGGTTAAACTTAATATGAAAAAAAGTCAGTCTGTCCGGGATACTGTAGTGTTGCCCCACCAATTCCGGGGCGAAAAAAAGGTACTGGTATTCTGCAAGGCTGAAAAAGAGAAAGAAGCCCAGGAAGCCGGCGCTGCCTATATAGGAGCGGAAGACTTGATCGAAAAGATTAAGGGCGGCTGGCTCGATTTTGACGTTGCCGTAGCAACCCCTGATATGATGAAGGATGTCGGTAAGTTGGGTATGATTCTTGGACGGCGCGGCCTTATGCCTAACCCCAAGACAGGAACCGTTACCTTTGACTTAAAGACCGCGCTTGCGGAACTGAAAAAAGGCCGTGTTGAATTCCGCGCGGATAAAACCGGAGTAGTTCATCTAGCCGTTGGAAAAGTTTCTATGGCGCCGGAAAAAATCGCCGAGAATGTTCAGGCGGCGGTAACAGAAATAAAAAGGAAACGTCCGACAGACGTTAAAGGTGAATTCATCCAGACTGTTTCGGTATCCTCAACAATGGGGCCTGGAGTTTGGGTTTCCATTAAGGATGGAGAATAACCGGATTAAAACTTATCGGACTTTAGTCCGGTTTATCCGCAGTGTCTCAGAAACATCCGCTTGAGGTTTCTGAAATGCCTTTATACCAAGGAGCATATAATGGCCATAGTTGCCAAAAAAATACAGGATATTAAAGTACAATCGATAAATAATCTGAAGGATAATTTTAGTAAGGCGTCCGATTTTATCTTTGCAGATTACCGCGGCCTTACCGTAGAGCAGATCACTAATTTGCGGAAAAATCTCAGGGAAAAAGACGCTGAGTTCAAGGTTGTAAAGAATAATTTTGCACGCATAGCTTTTGAGCAGCTTTCCGCTCCCGATGTTTCAAGTTATCTTACCGGGCCTACAGCGGTAACTATCGCCCCCAAGGACTCTAACGAAGTAGCAAAACTTCTTTTTGACTTTATAAAAGAAGCGCCGGTTCTTAATGTTAAGGGCGGTCTTATAGGAAAAACAGTTTACGATGTTAAACAGATAGAAGCGTTTTCCAGACTTCCCGGCAGGCTGGGGCTTATCTCTATGCTCATGTCTGTTATGAACGGCCCCGTACGGAATTTAGCCGCCGCTCTGAACGATGTTAATGCCAGATTGGTGCGCACGGTAAAGGCCGTCGCCGACAAGAAAGCGGAAAGCGGAGCCTAGGAGCCGCGGACACGGAGTGTCCGATGGGACTTTGTAAGGTATAAATATTCATGTTTATGAATATTTATACCATTTTATGCGCGAAGCGCAACAAACTCCTAGGAACGCCGCCTTCCGCTCGTTGACTGGAAATTCTTAAAAAACCTGTCAGGCTTCGTGCGGATTATGTCCGCCGGCTGCTTTTCCTGTCGGGTTATATGGGGAAACCTGAATGGTTTCATCCAGCCGTGTCCCTTAGCGGATACGGATCAAATTGTATAGTTAGGAGAAGATAATATGGCAGCCCTTACAACTGAACAGATTCTAGATGCGATTTCGTCCATGACCGTTCTGGAGGTTTCGGAACTGGTAAAAGCGATGGAGGAAAAATTCGGTGTTTCCGCCGCAGCTCCTGTAGCGGCGGCGGCAGGCCCCGCGGCAGGCGGAGCCCCGGCGGAGGCCGTTGAGGAGAAGACAGAATTCAATGTCATTCTTAAAGCCTATGATGATACCAAAAAGATTGCTGTTATTAAAGAGGTACGTGCTGTTACCGGACTTGGGCTTAAGGAAGCCAAGGACCTTGTTGAGGGCGCTCCAAAGCCCCTTAAAGAAAATGTCTCTAAAGACGAGGCCGCAAAAATCAAGGAGCAAGTTACTGCTGCCGGCGGTACGATTGAAATTCAGTAGACACATACAAAAGGACAACAGTATTTTCTCTTTTATGCTGGAAAATCCGTAAAGGTTAGTGTTATTTTTATAAACAGAAATGACATTACCTTTGCGGATGAATTTAATAGGCTTCCGGTTTGGCCGGGGCCTTTTTGTGATCTTTTAAGATGAGACATGACGCCGGCATAGCTTTAAAAGCCGGATCGGAATTTTGAGAGATATTCCTCTGCGGGCTATCCGTTTGCGGCGGAATATTAGAATTTTTCTTGTTAAGGAGAGGAATGAATGGGCGGCGAAAAAACAATCGTAAAAAGAACCTATATCGGAAAAGACATACAAAACGTAATGGATCTGCCCGATCTGATAGACATTCAGCTTTGTTCGTATGAAAGGTTCCTCCAAAGGAATAAACTGCGGAACCATGAGGCGCCTCTCCTTCAAGGTCTTGAAGAAGTATTTAGGACGACCTTTCCTATAGAAAGCCCCAACGGTGATATGGTATTGGAATATGAGTACTATTCTTTTGACGAGAATAACATTAAATTCTCCGAGCAGGATTGCAAGCAGAAAGGTCTAACCTATGCGGTGCCCCTGAAAGCAAAGATCAACCTTATCTTCCAGCAGACCGGTGAAATCCGGCAAAAAGATATCTATATGGGTGATATCCCCATTATGAGCGAACGGGGCACCTTCATCATAAACGGCGCCGAACGGGTTGTAGTTTCCCAGATACACCGTTCGCCGGGGGTTATATTCAGCCATGAAAAAGGCATCTTCTCTTCCCGTATCATTCCATACCGCGGTTCATGGCTGGAATTTGAGATCGATCAGAAACGGGAGCTTATCTATGCCAAAATCGATAGGAAAAAGCGTATTTTGGGAACCATCTTTTTGCGCGCCCTGGGCTATGAAAACCGTGAAAAAATAATCGAAGCCTTCTATACAACAGAAACACTTGAAGTAAAGGATGACCGGGAAACCAGGGAAAAATTTTCCGGCAGGGTCCTATCCAAAGCGGTATGGATTGATACCGTGGATGGGGGGGCGGAAGGCGATCAAAAACAGGGGAAAAGAAAACTGTACATGGCGGGTGAGAAATTGCATCCTCATAATGTGGATGAACTTCTTGCAAACAATGTGTCCGAGGTTGAAGTTATTGATTTTGCCGCTAAAGATTCCCTTAAATCTGATATGCTGCTTAACTGTTTTGAACGGGAAGAGATCAAATTTATGAAGGATGATCGCGATGAACCTTCAAAAGAAGACGCAATTTCGACCGTCTACACGGTACTAATGCCGGGAGAATCCATTACGGTAGAAAATGCTGAAAAGGATCTTACCGGTATGTTTTTTACCAGCCGTCGTTACGATCTTGGAAGGGTTGGGCGTTATAAGTTGAACAAAAAATTCGACTTTAAGCCTGAACTTGAAGATTTTACCCTTACCAATCAAGATATCATCGCTACCATGAAGTTCCTTATTAAAGTGTATATCGGAGATGAAAACATTGACGATATAGATCATCTGGGAAACCGGCGTGTCAGGTCTGTGGGGGAACTTATGGCCAATTCGATAAAGACAGCCTTTACCCGTATGGAGCGTATCGCCAAGGAAAGGATGAGCCTTAAAGAGACCGATACCATCAAACCGCAGGATCTTATTTCGATTAAGCCTGTAGTAGCGGCGATTAAGGAATTTTTCTGTTCCAGTCAGCTTTCTCAGTTCATGGATCAGGTAAATCCTCTTGCCGAGTTGACCCATAAACGCAGACTCAACGCGCTCGGTCCCGGGGGCCTCTCCAGGGACCGGGCCGGCTTTGAGGTTAGGGATGTCCACTATACCCATTATGGACGTATGTGCCCCATCGAGACCCCTGAAGGGCCGAATATCGGTCTTATCGTTTCGCTTGCAAACTATACACGGGTTAACGAATACGGCTTCCTTGAAACGCCGTATCGAAAGGTGGAGGTTGCCGATGAATTCGACGACGAGAAAAAGAAGCAAAAGAAGAAGCAAGCCTTTGCGACGGCGGAAATTGAGTACCTTTCCGCAATGGACGAGGATCGTTATTACATCGCCCAGGCTTCGGCAAAATTGAACGGCGACGGTTCCTTCGCCGACGATCAGGTATCCTGCCGCTACAGGGGCGACTATACGACAAAGGCGCCGGAGAATGTCCAGTATATGGATGTTTCCCCCAAGCAGATCATTTCGGTTTCCGCCTCTCTTATTCCATTTCTGGAGCATGATGATGCTAACCGGGCTTTGATGGGTTCCAACATGCAGCGTCAGGCCGTACCCCTGGTCTTCCCTGAAGCGCCCCGTGTCGGTACCGGTATGGAAGGCAAGTGCGCCTACGATTCTGGGGTTCTTGCAAAAGCCCGCCGGTCCGGAACGGTAAAAAGGGTAAGTTCATCGGAAATATACATTGAACCGGAAAAGGATCCTAACGGAGACGATAGTAAGAGAATCGCCGAAACCAATGCCGATGGCATTGATGTATACCGCCTGGTGAAGTACCAGCGTACAAATCAGGATACCTGTTATAACCAGCGGCCTATTGTCAAATTAGGCGACAAGGTTGTTGGCGGGCAGGTTATAGCGGACGGGCCCGCTACCCGGAACGGGGAATTGGCCTTGGGGAGGAATATTCTTGTAGGATTTATGCCCTGGAATGGATATAACTACGAAGACTCTATCCTCATTTCCCAGCGGGTGGTGAAGGATGATATGTTCACTTCTATCCATATAAAAGAATTTACAACCGAGGTAAGGGAGACCAAGCTGGGGCCGGAGAAAATTACAAAGGATATCCCCAATACGCCTGAAAAGAGCCTTGATAACCTTGACGCGGAAGGGATAATCCGTGTCGGGGCGAAGGTGCGTTCAGGGGACATTCTTGTAGGTAAGGTTACGCCCAAGAGTGAAACCGAAACCACGCCGGAATTTAAACTGCTTAACTCGATATTTGGTGAAAAGGCAAAAGAAGTACGGGATTCCAGCCTCCGTGTGCCGCACGGGATCGAGGGAACCGTCATTGATATACAGAGACTTAAGCGTACCGAAGGGGATGATCTTAACCCCGGCGTTGACGAAGTAGTCAAGGTACTTATCGCTACCAAACGGAAACTCCGTGAAGGCGATAAGATGGCAGGACGCCACGGCAATAAAGGGGTTGTCGCCCGTATCCTGCCCGAAGAGGATATGCCCTATATGGAGGATGGAACGCCGCTTGACCTCTGCCTTACCCCCCTGGGCGTTCCCTCCCGTATGAACATAGGCCAGCTCCTTGAGACAGAGCTTGGCTGGGCGGGCAGCACGCTTGATGAATGGTACTCGGCGCCGGTATTCCAGTCGCCTTCTACCGAACAAATAGAGGAAAAGCTGCGGGAAGCGGGGCTGCCGGTAACGAGCAAGGCTGTTCTCTATGACGGAAAAACAGGGGAGCCCTTTGTCAATAAGATTTTCTGCGGGGTGATCTACTTCCTCAAGCTCCACCACTTAGTAGACGACAAGATGCATGCCAGATCTACCGGCCCCTATTCCCTGGTAACGCAACAGCCTTTGGGGGGTAAAGCCCAGTTCGGCGGCCAGCGCCTGGGGGAAATGGAAGTTTGGGCTCTGGAAGCATACGGCGCCGCCAATACCTTGCAGGAACTTCTTACTATCAAGTCCGATGATATGACAGGCCGTTCAAAGATATATGAGGCCATTGTTAAGGGCGAACCCTCTACGACCGCGGGAATTCCCGAATCCTTCAATGTATTGGTGCAGGAACTGCGGGGGCTGGCCCTGGATCTTACAATCTATGACGCAAAGGGTAAGCAGATTCCCCTTACCGAAAGGGACGAGGAGATGATTACAAAGTCGGGAAGTAATTTCTAGGAGTTTGTTGCGCTTCGTGCATAAAATGGTATAAATATTCATAAATATGAATATTTATACCTTACAAACTCCGAAAGCATGCCCATTTATCGGGATTTTTTGCATAAATATGCAAAAAATCCACAAGTGCAACAGGCTGCTAGGAGCCGCGGACACGAAGTGTCCGATGGGTCTTTGGTGAATTTTTGCATGAGTGTTATGTTATTATGCCGTTTGCGTAATGAAATAAAATGAGCAAATGGATGGGGAAACGCTGATTGGCGTTCAGTTAATCAGTGTTTCCCTGAAAGAGGGAGACTGAGATGCGCGATATACAAGATTTTGATTCAATTATGATACGTTTGGCTTCTCCTGATATGATCAAAGCCTGGTCATACGGGGAAGTAAAAAAACCGGAAACTATCAATTACCGGACCCTCAGACCGGAAAAAGACGGGCTTTTCTGCGAGCGTATCTTCGGTACGACCAAGGAATGGGAATGTTACTGCGGCAAGTTTAAGTCAATACGTTATAAAGGGGTTATCTGCGACCGTTGCGGTGTAGAAGTTACGCACTTCAAGGTACGACGGGAACGGATGGGACATATAGAATTGGCCGCGCCGGTTTCTCATATCTGGTACTATCGCAGCGTCCCCAGCCGTATGGGGCTTCTTCTTGATATGACTATGACGGCGCTGCGTTCCGTGCTGTACTACGAGAAGTATGTGGTCATCGATTCGGGTGATACCGACCTTAAAAAGATGCAGCTTCTGACCGAAGACGAGTACTACAATGCCCAGGAACGCTATGCGGGGGGATTCACCGCCAACATGGGCGCCGAGGCGGTAAGAACACTGCTTGAGAATATCAATCTGGATCAGATGGCCGCGGAACTTAGGCAGAGGATGATAGCAAAAGGCGCTAAATCCGATAAGCGGCTCCTTAAGCGCATTGAGATAGTAGAAAATTTCCGTAATTCCAACAACAAGCCCGAATGGATGATACTGGACTTTATTCCGGTTATTCCGCCGGAACTCCGGCCTATGGTACAGCTTGACGGAGGGCGCTTTGCTACAAGCGATCTCAACGATCTTTACCGGCGTGTGATCAACCGTAACAACCGTCTTAAAAGGCTGCAAGGGCTGAACGCTCCTGACATAATTATCCGCAATGAAAAACGTATGCTTCAGGAAGCGGTGGATGCGCTTTTTGATAATTCTAAGAAGAAGCGGGTCGTAAAAGGCGCCGCCAATCGGCCGCTCAAATCCATAAGCGATATGCTAAAAGGTAAACAAGGCCGTTTCCGTCAGAACCTCCTTGGAAAACGGGTTGATTATTCGGGACGTTCCGTTATCACCGTCGGCCCGGACCTTAAAATGTGGCAGTGCGGGCTTCCGACCAAGATGGCCCTTGAACTTTTTAAACCGTTTATAATGAAAAAACTGGTTGATAAGGATGTGGTTTACAATATCAAGAAGGCAAAATTATTGGTTGAACAGGAGACCCCGGAGGTATTTCAAATACTCGATGAGGTTGTGAAGGAACATCCGGTACTGTTAAACCGCGCCCCTACCCTCCACCGGCTTGGCATACAGGCTTTTGAGCCGGTTTTGGTGGAAGGAAAGGCTATTAAACTTAACCCCTTGGTCTGCCATGCCTTTAACGCGGACTTTGACGGGGATCAGATGGCGGTTCACGTACCCCTAACCCAGGCGGCGCAGATGGAGTGCTGGACCCTCATGCTCAGCGCGAGGAATCTTCTTAACCCCGCAAACGGTAAGACCATTGTATTCCCCTCTCAGGATATGGTGCTGGGAATCAACTTTCTTACACGGATAAAACCCAATGCAAAACGGCCGGGATATGAAAAACCTGCAACAAAGAACATGCTTCCCCGTTATTCCAGTTATGAGGAAGTGTTTATGGCGGTGGATTCGAAGGTACTGGACTGGGAAGCCCTTATCAAGATAAGGCCGGTCAAATTTCCTGTATGGGAAAAGGCCGGTAAAGAGGTAAAAATTGACGGCAGCGGCCTTATAGAAACGACGGCGGGAAGGCTTGTGTTTAACGAAGAGATGCCGCCGGAGATTCCTTTCCTCAACTATGAACTGAAAGACAAGGAACTGCGGGCTCTGATTGAGTATGTTTTTGCGGATAAAGGCGCTTGGACCACGGTCAAGATGGTCGATGTTATCAAGGCCACCGGTTACAAATACGCAACGGTTTTCGGCGCTACCATTGGGATAGATGATATTGTGGTACCCAAAGAAAAGCCCGAAATGATAGAAAGGGCTAACCGTGAGGTTGAAACTATCCAGAGTCAGTACGACGCGGGGGTCATTACCCAGCAAGAACGGTACAACCGGGTTGTTCAGGTATGGACCAAAACGAATGATGATCTGACCAATATTATGATGAAAACCCTTGAGGCGGATAGGGACGGCTTTAATTCGGTATATATGATGGCCAACTCCGGCGCTCGGGGAAGCCGTAATCAGATACGCCAGCTTGCGGGTATGCGCGGACTTATGACCAAGCCTTCAGGCGATATTATTGAGCTGCCTATACGGTCAAACTTTAAAGAAGGGCTTTCGGTAATAGAATTCTTTATTTCAACCAACGGCGCCAGGAAGGGGCTTGCGGATACGGCTCTTAAAACCGCTGAGGCGGGCTATCTTACGCGGCGGCTTGTAGATATTGCCCAGGATGTCGTAGTAAATGAAGATGATTGCGGTACTATCAACGGTATTGCCTACGGCGCTATCAAGGACGGCGAGGAAATTGTTGAATCTCTGGCGGACCGTATCGTAGGCAGATATACCCTGGAACGGGTCAAGCATCCTATAACAGGGGAGATTATCGTTGATGTAAACGAAGAAATTACCGAAAAGATTGCCGGAATCATTGAAGAAGCCGGCGTCGAATCGGTGCGTATACGGACGGTTCTTACCTGTGAGGCTAAACACGGCGTCTGCCGCCGCTGCTATGGACGCAACCTTGCAACGAACCGGTCTGTGGATATAGGCGAAGCCGTAGGCACCATTGCGGCTCAATCCATCGGACAGCCGGGCACCCAGCTCACCATGAGAACCTTTCATATAGGCGGAGTTGCAACCAAGGCCAGCGAAGAAAACCGTATCTTCCTCAAGTATCCTGTCTTTGTCAAGGATGTTACGGGGGTCCATGTAGAGCTGCCTGACGGCCATTGGCTCTTTACCCGAAAAGGTTCGGCGATAGTCAACAAGATCATGAAGCAATACCCGCTTAAAGAAGGTGATGAATTTTTGTCCGAAGATGGTAAGCGCATCATCAAGGGTGAAACGATAATTAAACGGAATAATGAAGAGATTATTTCTTCTGAAAATGCTTATGCAATGATACGTGATGGCGTTCTCTACCTCTATGGGCAGGATCAGAAGATTGAAATACGTAACGGTTCTACCGTTTTTGTAATGAAGGGGGATATTGTCAACGCGGAAATGACTATCGCTACCTTTGATCCTTTCTCCGATCCTATTATCGCTGAAATTTCCGGTATAGTTAAATACGAGGATATAATCCCCGGTACTACACTCAAGGAAGAAACTACCGAAGAATCTGGTGGAAGAACGGAGAAGCGTATCACCGAATTCCAGCTTGAGAGCAAGCAGCCCCGTATCTTCATTACCGATGACGATGGAAAGGAAATTGCTTCCTACTTCCTACCGGGAGGCGCCTATATCCAGGTTGATGAGGGCGAGAAGATCACCGCGGGGCGTACTATAGCCAAGACTACCAAGGAATCTACCAAGGCCAGCGACATTACCTCCGGCCTTCCGAGAGTCAGCGAGCTTTTTGAAGCCCGTAAGCCCAAAAGCCCGGCGGTTCTTGCCCAGGCTACGGGAACGGTGTATTTTAAGGGTATTGCTAAAGGGAAACGGATGATCAGCGTGGTCGATGCCTTTGAAAAGGAGTATAAGCATCTTATCCCCATGACCAAGCGGCTTCTTGTGCGTGACGGCGATACGGTAGAAGCCGGTGAAGCCCTGTGCATGGGCGCTATAAACCCGCATGATATACTTCATATCCTGGGCGAAGCTACCCTACAGCGATACCTTATGGACGAGATACAACAGGTCTACCGTCTCCAGGGCGTATCTATCAACGACAAGCATATCGGTGTTATCGTACGCCAGATGATGCGGAAAGTAGAGATAGTGGCGGTAGGGGACACCAAATTTATCTATGGACAGATGGTAGATAAGTACCGCTTCCACGAGGAAAACACCCGTGTGATGGCAGAAGGCGGCCAGCCGGCGGTTGCGCGTCCGATTTTCCAGGGAATCACTAAGGCGAGCCTCAACATAGATTCTTTCCTCTCCGCGGCGAGTTTTCAGGAAACGACGCGGGTACTCACCAATGCGGCAATTGCCGGATCAACCGATTATCTGCGGGGGCTTAAAGAGAATATCATTATCGGGCATCCTATTCCCGCGGGTACCGGCATGAAACGTTACCGAAAGATGCGGCTTTTCGATGAGGATCAGCAGGATCTGGATGTTTATATGGATGAAATCCTTGAAAGGCGGAAACTTGAAAAAGTTACCGAGCCTGTTGAACATGATCTTAATACAGAAGAACCTGAAAATGATACGGAGGAATGAATCCTCCTCCCCCGCACGCGGCCTATGCCGCATGCGGGGGCAGCGCCGTCCGGGGGAATGAGCCGGCTGGGCGCTGCCCTTGGTTAAAAGTACATGAAAACAGAGGATTTCCCAAAACTTCAGTTTTTGGGAAATCTACCTTAAATTTAAGGGAAAAAGCGGGCTTCAAGTCGCTTTTTCCAAAGCCTTTCCTAAAACTAACCGAGTTTTGGGAAAGGCTCAACATTATGAAAAATTGCACATCACATACCTGAAAGTTATAAAGAATCGGCCCCGGAAATATGCCTATACCAATATGCAAGAAATGATAATGCCGGTTCCGGATCAAAATTCGATACAGCGGGTCCGATCCTTTCGCTCCAACCGGCTTATCACGGCGCCCCAGGGCATCGGCATTTACTTTTTCGTAAGGAAGCAGGTGTGATATAATAAGCCATCACAATTCCTTGGAGGGGAATGATGAAGGCGATAAGCATACAGGATATGGCGCGGGTGGTAGATTATCTGGATAAGATAAACGATCCGCG
>JAISQR010000055.1 GCA_031274035.1 Treponema sp.
AGCAAAAAAGCCATAAAAACCACTATTATCCGGCATCCTTACGCAGTTTGTAAGGTAAAAACCGCCTAATCGGCGGTTTTTTGAGGTTTTATGCGCGAAGCGCAACAAACTGCTAGGAGCCGCAGACACGAAGCGTCCGATTGCACTTGTGGATTTTTTGCATGAAGGTGAGCCAAAGGCACACTGAGCAAAAAATCGCTGGTAAAAATCCCGAAAAAGGGTATAAAATAACACTTATGACAGACGAAGCGTTTGAGATCGCGGTTGTAGACGATGAAGAATGGGTTCGCCGGGGGCTTATCAGCAAACTGTCTAAAAGCGGCTTACCCGTAAGGAACATAAAGGATTTTGCCGACGGCGAGTCGGTCCTCACTTATATTGAAAAAGGCGGGCGCCCGGATATCATGATCTGCGATATTCGTATGCCCGGAGTGGACGGGTTGCGTCTGGCTTTTCTGGTACGGGATCGTCTGCCGGAATCGCGGGTCATCATTAGCAGCGGTTACAGCGAATTTGAATACGCGAAACAGGCTATCCGGGCGGGGGTTAGCGAATATCTCTTAAAACCTATTGATAATATTGAGCTTTTTGTGGCGGTAAAATCCTGCATGGAATCAATTTCCCTGCTCCGGCGGAACGGCGAACGTTTTGCCCATCTGTTGATGCTGGAACGGGAAGATAAGGCCCGGCGTTCTCTGGTCACCAGCGGAGGCTCCGGTGATTTGTCGGATCTCTTTCCCGCTTACGCTAAGAATGCCCGTTGTAAGGCCCATACTCAATTTATCTGCGGCTATTTCAGAGTTCCCGGGCTAAACGAATCCGTCTTTCATGATCTCGTAAACCGCGTGGGGCCGGAATTTCTGGATTCCCGGGGGATGGATAATTCGATATGCTATTCTTGCGCTCCTGAAGAGTATTCGCTTCTCTTTCTGGCTTTAACAGCCCCGGAACAAATAAGGAAATTCGCCGAAGCCCTGGAACTTCAAAGCCGGACGCTCTCGGGGGGGGGGGGTCCCGCCGGAAGCCGTTACCCTGTGGGCGGGTTTGAGCGGCGTAAAGGAAAGCGCCGATCAAGCGGTAATGGAAGCCCTGGAGTTAATGAAATACCGGATCCTCATCAACAAACCGATTATAAGCGCCGCGGATATCACCTCCTATGGGGAAAACTACACTATTTCGGGACATCATCTATCCGCGTTGCGGTATGCCCTGGACGAAGGAAACGAGAAAACCTTTACAGCCCTATTAGAAGCCATCGAGAGGGAAATCGGCGCTCTCAAGGTTTCTTACCGGTGTCTGGAAAACGCCTACCTCCAGCTGCTTTTGCTCTTAAACGAACTGCGGCCGGCCGCGGCTCTATGCAAGGACGCTTATAAATTCGGGACCATCAAGGGCCTCTTTAATTTTGTAAAAGAGGCCTACCTGGGACACCTCAGAAAATCCACTGAAACCAGCCCTGGGGGTAAATCCTCCGTAATCCGGAATATAGCCGCCAATATTGACGAACATTTTAACGAGTATTTAACCCTGGATCTTTTCGCGGCAAGTTACGATATCAACCCCAGTTATTTAAGCCTTCTCTTTAAAGAGGTGATAGGGGTTAACTTTCAGGAATATCTTTCCCGTGTTCGGATGCGGAAGGCCAAGGAATTCCTTGCCTCAGGCCGCTTTAAGGTTGGCGAGGTAGCGGAGAAAACCGGATATACCAACCGGTTCTATTTTTCCAAAGCCTTTAAGAAGATAGAAGGACTTACCCCCAGCGAATTTATGATCAAGGGGTCAAAATGATCTTTCAACAGATCGCGAAGGATATCCTCCCGGATAAGACCCTCCGGGAGGGATTATGGCGGGCCGTTTTTTTAACCGCCCTCATGGTTTTACACGCGTCCTGTACTGTATCCGTCGAAATGCCTATAGAAATGCCCCCTGAGGATAATTTAAGGGAGGAGTATACCCTAAAGATAGTTACCCCCTCAGGGCATAGCGTCAGGGCTTTGTACGAAATCGCCGAAGTCTTTTCCCGGAATTATCCCTTGACGACCGCGGAAGTGTCGGTTATTTCCGGGACCGTTCCGATTAATACCTTTCTAATTTCTAAATTTGCCGTAGGAGACGTTCCGGACATCCTTATCTACCAGGGGGGAAGCGATATTGAACTCTTTGCTCAGGGAAATCATCTGTTAGATCTTTCGGACGCCGGATTTGAGGGCCGTTTTTCCATGGAAACCGAAGATGCCTGCCGATACCAGGGCCGCCTCTATGCTTTGCCCCTGGATATTTCCATATCGGGGCTTTTTGTTCAGATGAGCGTCTTATGGCAAGGGGCGGTGCGGAATAACGATATACGGATCATTCCCGGAACCCTTGACGAATTTATCGAGTCCTGCGTCAAACTCCGCCGGGCGGGGATTGAATATCCGATAGTTATCGGCGCCTCAAGCGGTTCCGGGGCGGCTATTTTTTTGTTTCAGTATATGTATCAAAATCTCTATACCCCAAACCCCCATTTTTATGAAGAAATCCTCCGGGGAGAGAGAAACTGGACAGACAAGGAATTTCGGGATATGTACCGGGCCTACGAACAACTGCGGCAGTATGTGAATCCCGACGCGGCCCGGATCAGCGATATAGAGGCTATCCGGCGTTTCGCCGAGGGAGAGGCGGCTTATTATCTCGGCCTGAGCAGGGATATCGCCACAATCCGGCGTTTTAAGCAAAATCTGGATATGGTCCTGGTCCCGTCACCTTGGGGCAATAAATTCCCGAAGCCTGTCTTCGCCGGGGTGGACACAGTGGTTTCCGCTTCCGCCCTTACCCCCTATCCTGAGGAAGTAAAGGCCTTCCTTGGGGAATTTACCTCCGTATACGGCGCAAATCTTTATTCCCAGGCGGCAGGTTCCATCTCCACGGTAAAAGACACTTCCGTATGGTACGATTCCTCCCTGGGGGCCCGGTACGAAATCTTCAATGACGGGACTTTAAACCAATTTATGTCCCGAAAATGGCTTTTAGGATTTGAGGACGCCTTCAGGCGGCTAAACCGGGAGTGGTTCACCGGGAGATCCGCGGCTTCCATCCTGGAGGAATTGGAAAGGATTCATTGGGATATGCTTGCGGCGGGAAAGGATGGGCTTTGATGGGGCTTTTCCGGTTTATACTGCGCTTCCTCCCGAAAAGCCTCACATCGAAGATAATCCTTTTGGTCTTCGCCCTGGTTTCCTTCAGCATCACCTTCGGGGGGATATTATTTTACACCCGATCCGTCAGCCTTATCCGCAGACAGTCTGAAATATATGCCCAAAACCTCTGTCTTAACATCAGCCGGGATATAGACAGCTGCATCGGAGAAATGGAACGGATCTGCCGCATCATCTTGGGCAACCCGGAAATTCAGAATATCCTAGAACGGCGGCTCGCCAAGGGCTACAGCGATTATCAATACCTTATAGACCAGGAACTAGCCAGGAACCTTACTTTAAGTTTTACCTCCGTTCGGGATTCCTTCATCATTCAGTTATTTGACGAAAAGGGTCATGGGGTTTATGCCGATCCCGGTCATTTTATGTCCTATCAGCAAACCATTTTTGAAAACCCCTGGACCTTTACCCGGAAAAAAGATATCGACGAACGGCGCCTTTTTATTGTCCCCGCCGTTTATTCCGGGCTCACCTTATTTTCCCGGCGTTCCGCTTTTTATGTAATCCGGCCGGTAAGGCGGGTTCGAGACAACCGGATTCTGGGGTATATGACGGTAACCGCGGACAGTCATCTGCTCCTGAATATTTTGCGGCATTACGCCCCGACCCTTCAGGATGCGGAACTGCGGGTGTTTTCCCCGGAAAATGTGGTTCTCCTGTCCCTCAACGCCGGGGAGATAGGCGTCTCCGGTTCGACGGTGGACGGCAGCGCCATTTCTCATACCTCGGATTTCAGTTTTTGGCGCACCGAAATCAGAACCGGCCAAACCTACGGACGGAAAGAGCTGGTCGAAACCGGCATCTTCGCGGTGTGTATTATCGTATTAACCGCGGCGGCATCCCTGTTTTTCACCTGGCTTTTTACGGTATACATGATGCGGCCGGTACAGCGGCTTACCGAAGGCATGATCCGTGTAGGCAAGGGGGATTTTAATATCAACCTGAACGAGGATACGGTCGATAAAGACCTGCGCCAAATCTTTCTGGGATTTAACACCATGGTCGCCGAGATACAAACGCTGCTTCGAACCGTACAGGAAGAAAAACTCCTCATAAAATCGGCCCAGTTGGAGGCTCTACAGTACCAGATCAACCCTCACTTTTTATACAATGCTTTTCAGACTATTGAAGCTATTGGGGAAGTCCGGGAAGTGAAGGAAGTGGGGATTATTGCCCGTTCCCTTGGAAAGCTCCTGCGGTACAATACCCAGGGGGCTTCCGAGGTTTATTTATATGAAGAAATAGATCAAATGAACAACTATTTCTGTGTGGAGAAGATCCGTTTTGGAAATAAGATTTCCTGGGAATTTCTCCTTCCCCCGGAAGCCCGGGAATGCCGGATATTGAAATTCATTCTCCAGCCCCTTATCGAAAACGCGGTGGTCCACGGATTCCGTTCCATGACCCGGAAGGGTTTTGTCCGGGTATTAGTGGCGTTAAAGGGAACAGACCTGGAAATTGCCGTAGTGGACAACGGAATGGGTATGGAGGATGAAAAATATGCGGCCGTTACCAGGACTCTCTCCGCGGCCGCCGGGGAGGATGCCTGGGGAACCGTCCCGGAAGGGTTTTTGGGTATCCTCAATGTCCACCGGCGAATCGTCAACTATTACGGATCGCGGTATGGTCTGCGGTACGAGCGGAACCAGGACAACCGGGGGCTTACGGCCCTCTTACTACTCCCGGCGGTTGTCCCGGCCAAACCGCCCTTTCAAACCGATTAATCCCTAGCAGCCGCGGACACTTCGTGTCCGATTGCACTTGTGGATTTTTCGCATGAATATGCAAAAAATCCCGATTAACGGGGCTCCGCGAACCGGAGGTTCGATGAGAGTTTGCAAGGTATAAATTTGCAATTTATTGCAAATTTATACGATTTTTAGGCAAAGCCCCACAAACTCCTAGTAACTTGATTAGGTAAAATCAATAGGTTTAACCACGGACCGCACAGACAACACGGACGAAGAAAAAGGATAAACTTGAAGTAAAATCAGCTTATTTCCGATATTTTTCCAGCTTTTCCCTATTTTTCTATGTGGTCCGTGAGGTCAGTGGTTAAATTCTTTATCAGTTCATTTAGCCTAATCAAACTCCTAGTCATTCCCGTGCCGGGGATTCCGGCGCTGCATAATCGATTCCAGAAGATCAGGCGTTATGTTGAGGTTCCCGATCTTCTCCGCCTTATCGGCAATTCCCTGGAATGCCAGCGCCATCAGCCTGCCCGAATCAAGCCCCGCGCCGGCAAGCGCCTTGAGAATTTCAGGATTCATCTCTTCATATACTTTCATAATTTCCCGCAGGGCGTATGCTTTTGCGTCGGCTTCCTTTCTGGCATTTGCGACGCTCAGGTTTACCAGTTCTGAATTACGCTCCTCCTGTTTAATGCGGAATGCCAACTTTTCTTCTTCCATTTGCAAGGCCCTTGACTGAGCGATACGCTGCGATTCCATCCTGGTTTCCTGTATCTCCCTGTTCTTCTGTTCTACCGCAATCTCGGTATTAAGCTCGCTTTCCTTGATGACCCTTTCCTGTTCTACCGCATAATTACGCCGTGCAAATATAGCCTGATCCGATTCTTTAAGAATCGCTTCCCGTGTTTCCGCTTCCAGCGCATTCGATGTTTCAGGGCTGGGCTTGATTGCCGCTATACTTACGCTGAGTATCTCTACCCCCAGGCTGTTTACCATTTCATGCGAATGGAGGCCGCCGTATACCTTACGCGCGACATCATCGGAAGAAGTAACCGCCTGTTTCAACGGCAATTTGATCAGTGTTTCCTTGGTAGCGATGAGCGCCAAATTGATAAGCCGTTCCGAAAGTTTTTGCGGATCATCGGTTAAGTAATGCAGCTTCCTGCTATCCAGTGCAAAGTTCAGCATCTTTGAAGTCTTTTCAGGTTCCTTTATACGGTAGGTAAGCTGCCCCTGTACGGTAAGTTCCTGAAAGTCGGCGGATATTTCAGAGAATATAAACGGCGCGTCCGTACTTCCCAGGGGAATCGCGACAATTGACGCCGACGGCGCATAGTAAAAGAACGCAAGCCCTTCGCCTTGGGTAATGAACTTCCCCCTCCTGTATCTAAAAACATATATTGCTGGATCAAACTTGGCGAACCGTATTCCAAACATAAATTTCTCCTGGATAAATAGTGAAAAAAAGTATATACTGTATCCGCAATAATATCAACTTGCGTGATTAACAGGAGATTCTATGAGAAAAACAGCGCTGGTTACCGGCGCCAGGCGGGGCATAGGCAGGGCAATCGCGGCGCGGCTTGCACGCGACGGTTTTAATGTAGTCCTCAACGGGATAAATATTCCGGCGGCGGGGGATCAATTTGAAGATATAAGCAGGCACGGCGGCGGATACCTCTATGTTCAGGGGGATGTAAGCCGGCGCGAGGACAGGGATACGCTGCTTGCCAAAACGCTGGAAAAATTTGGGGCCGTCCATGTCCTTGTAAACAATGCGGGGGTAGCGCCGAAACAGCGCGCCGATCTCCTCGATATGACCGAGGAAAGTTTTGATTATGTTTTACAGGTTAATACCAAATCGAATATGTTCCTCAGCCAGCTTGTTGCAAAACAGATGATAAAGCAGGAAGCGGCCGGTAAAAAACGGGGAACCATCATCAATATTTCTTCATGCTCGGCGGAGGTATCGTCGGTAAACCGCGGCGAGTACTGTGTTTCAAAGGCAGGTATTGCCATGCTCACCCTGCTCTACGCCGACCGCCTTGCCCGCGAAGGCATCTTTGTCCATGAGATACGCCCCGGTATCATCGAAACGGATATGACCAGTACGGTACACGAAAAATACGATAACCTTATCAACGCCGGCGTTTTTCCAATTGCACGCTGGGGAAAACCGGAGGATGTTGCGGAGGCGGCTTCGGTTCTTGCAGGGGATTCCTTTCTCTATACCACGGGGAATTACATTGATGTTGACGGAGGTTTTCACATCACGCGTTTGTAGCCGTGGTGTATTATAGGAGCTATCGTATGAACAGTATTTTTTTTGAACCGCTTGCGTTAAAAAACAAGACCGTCCCTAACCGGTTTCTTGCGCAGGCGATGGAAGGAAATGACGGTGAAAAGGGGGGCCCTTCGGAGCGGACCATAGACCGTTATAGAGAACTGGCTAAAGGGGGCTGGGGGATAACGGTTATTGAGGCAACTTCGGTTTGGGAAACATCTCTTGCACGGGTAAACGGGCTGATCCTCAATAAGAAAAATCTTAATTCTTTTAAACGTCTTATCGATGAATTGAGAAGACGCAACAGTGAAGGGCTGGTATTCATACAGCTTACCCATTCAGGGGAACGGAGCGGAAAGTTTTCCGAGATAGTAACATTAACGCCGGGCAAGGCGGGGCCGCGTTATCTTTCTTCCGATGAAATTGAGCGTATCAAAGACGCCTTTGTAGAGGCGGCGCTGCTTGCCGTAGAAGCCGGTGCGGACGGTATAGACTTTAAAATGTGCCACGGCTATTTTTGCGGCGAAATGCTCCGTCCTGCCAATACCCGCGATGATAAATGGGGAGGCGGTCTTGCAAACCGTACACGTTTTTTCCGTGAAGCCCTTGCTGAAATAAAAGCCTGTCTTAAAGATACGGCGGGGTTTATTATGGGTTCCCGCGTTTCTATGTATGAAGGGATACGGGGAGGCTGCGGGACCGCAGGCAGGGATGAAATTATTGAAGACCTCTCCGAGATGCTTGATGTGGTCCGTTGTATGGACGATCTTGGTATGGACTTTGTAAATGTGTCCGCCGGTATACCCGCGCTTACAGGCGCTATTACCCGCCCTACGGAAAGCTCCAAATATCTTGTGTACCACCAGCTTCGCTATGCTAAAACCGTTAAGGATATGATACAAAAAGAAAAGCGTTCTCTTAAAGTGATAGGTTCGGCGTACTCAACCTTTAAGGAAGATGCGCCTGTTATTATGGAAGAAATGCTCGGTAAATCCTATGTTGACCTCTGCGGATTCGGCAGGCAGATATTTGCGGACCCGTTAATGCCGGAAAAATTGAGGCGGGGGGAAAAGGTACATTGGTGCCTCCTCTGTTCAGGCTGTTCTAAACTGATGGCTGCACAGATGAATGACGGCTGTATTATATACAATCCTTACTACAGGGAAGCCAACAGGAATTTTAAAGCCTAGGAGCCTGGATATTTATGAGGGCAGAACAATGGAAGTAGAATATTTTCTTGGAAGAAAAGTTTTTATGGAAGATACGGTACTGGATGTGCTTATTGTAGGGAGCGGCGCCGCCGCTTACAACGCGGCGGTGCATCTCTACGAGAAGGGCGCCGCTAATTGCGCAATTATTACCGAGAACAGGCTTGGGGGAACCTCCCGCAATACCGGCTCCGACAAGCAAACCTACTATAAGGTTGCCTGCGCCGGAACTGAAGGGGACTCGCCGCGCGGTATGGCGGAAACTCTTTTCGGCGGCGGAAGTATGGACGGCGACATTGCGCTCTGCGAAGCCGCTCATTCGCTTGAAGAATTTTTTCATCTTGCCGCGATAGGCGTTGATTTTCCGCACAATACCTACGGCGAATTTGCGGGCTATAAAACGGATCACGACCCCCTGCAAAGGGCTTCTTCCATTGGGCCCTACACATCCAGGAAAATGACGGAACAGCTTGAAAGGGAAGTAAAGAGGCGCGATATACGCATCATTGATGAAACCCGTATAGTAAAGTTACTGCACGATGAAAAGGCGGCGCGCGTTTACGGCGCGCTCTGCCTTGTAAATAACCGCTGCTTTGCTCTGTACCTTGCAAAGAACGTTATTTTTGCAACCGGCGGACCTGCGGGCCTGTACCGGAATACCGTTTATCCGTTAAGCCAATTTGGAGCTTCAGGAATTCTTGCGCGGGAAGGCATTAACTTTGCCAATATTACGGAATGGCAGTACGGTATAGGTTCGGTGAAATTCCGCTGGAATCTTTCAGGCAGTTACCAGCAGGTTATACCCCGTTACATTGCGGTAGACGATAAAGGCAATGAAGAAGAATTTCTCTGTAATTATTTTTCTACGATAGGTAATTTGGGCCGCGCTGTTTTTCTTAAAGGTTACGAATGGCCGTTTAATCCGGTGAAGATATTTGGCGAAGGTTCCTCTACGGTCGATTATGCAATATACCGTGAGAAGCATCTCAAAGGCAGGCATATCTATCTTGACTTTATACATAATCCTTCCGGCAATGATCGTCTGGGCGTCTTCAATCTGGACAGTATTGACAGTACCGCACGTACATACCTTGCCGGTTCAAATGCGCTGCAATCGACGCCGCTTGAACGCATTAAGCGCCTCAATCCCCTTGCCTATGAACTCTACCTTTCCCACGGCATCGATCTTGCAAAGGAGTACCTTGAGATTGACGTACTGCCCCAGCACCATAACGGCGGCGCCGAAGTGAATATCTGGTGGGAAACTACATTAAGCCATCTTTTTGCAATCGGTGAATGCGCCGGAACCCACGGCATAAAACGGCCGGGAGGCAGCGCGCTTAACTCGGGGCAGGCCGGCGGACTGCGGGCCGCTTCCTTTATTGCGGGGCATTACCTCAAGGATGACGCCTATTTTGCTAATCCTCATGCCGTTCTTGAGCGGGCCCGCAATGAAATTAAAAATTTTGCAAAAGAATTTGAAGGGATCAAAGAGGACGCATCAAACCAGAGCGATCTTCTCCTTCGTGTTCAGGAATTAAACACCGCATCAGCGTCGTTTATCCGTTCAAAGAAAAACACAGAGGAAAGTCTTGAAGAATTAAATGTACTGGAAAAAGAACCGGTTGTGTACAGCGGCGATCTTCGGGAACTTTTTCAATTAAAAGAAACCATGCTGTTAAGCCGCCTTCTCCATGAAGCAATTTTCTATTATATCAGCATGAACGGCAAGAGCCGGGGTTCCTATCTTGTCCTTGAAGGTAAAGACGGCGGTATTCTATCCAAAGAATTGGAAACCGATCCTGATTACAGGGATATGGTTCTTACCACCTCCATGCAGGGCGGGCGTGTTATCAACAAACTGCGTCCAGTACGCCCTATCCCCGAATCGGATACCTGGTTTGAGGAGGTCTGGAGGAAGTATAGGGAAGGGGAGATTTTTACCTTAAAATGACACTATCATTGAGTAGTTACATAAAATAAGGCATAAGATAAATTCGAGAATCCTTCTTTATTTATGCGTTGCGTTCGTAGAACGACCGGCAGACTTCGGCTGCGCTTGCGGCATCGGCGGTATAGGCATCAGCGCCGATTTCGTCTGCGTAGCTCTGCGTTACCGGCGCCCCGCCAACCATGACCTTTACCGAATCCCTCAGTCCCGCGGACTTGAGGGATTCGATAATATCCTTCTGCGCCGGCATGGTAGTGGTAAGCAGAGCCGAGAGGCATACAACCTTGGCGCCGCTCGTCTTTACCGCGTCAAGTATTTTCTCTTCGCCGCAGTCCACGCCCAAGTCAATCACCTCAATGCCGTTGCCCTCAAGCATCATCTTGACAAGGTTCTTGCCTATGTCGTGCTGATCGCCCCTGACCGTGCAGATAATGGCCCTGCCCAGCGGCTCGACCCCGGCCTTGATCAGCGCGGGCTTCAGGGTTTCAGACGCCTTATTCATAGCGCGGGCCGCAACCAGCACTTCCGGCACAAAAACCTCGCCGTTTTTAAATTTGTTCCCGATACTATTCATCCCCGCAATCAGAGCTTTTTCCAGAATATCCCGCGCTCCAATTCCGCAGGCCAGAGCTTTCTGTACCGCGGCTACGGTATCCTTCGCCTTGCCTTTCTGTAGAAACACAGAAATCTCATTAAAGCACTCAGCCTCACTCATAAGACCCCCTCAAATTAATATAAAAACACGCATAAAAGGAAACCTCTAAATTAACCCAACAGAGATTTTTATAGGCGCCCGATATAGACACAGACACCTTTAATCAAAAAGAATCATCGAAAAATAAGTTACGGTATTTATTCCGTTATTATACTTTATCCCCGCGCTTCGGCTCAGGTCCGTAACATTGATCCCGGCAGCCTCAATTGACGAGTACATTTTATAGGGAAACCTGCAAGGTTCCGGGTACAGACAGGGCTTGCATAGTTTGCAGCCGCCCGCTCCATACACAGGATAACCGCCGCCGAACAGGTTGTGCATTTCCCGCGTCAGATCATCGTGCAGTTCCTTTGCCTGCATCATCCCCTCATAATCGAAGGAATCTTCTAATTCGTATCTGGTAGTAAAGATAAAAGCATACTTCCAGGCAAGTATCTTTCTCTTTTGTTCTTCAAATGAACCGGCCCCAGGCGGGCAGGCCCAGTTCCGGTTGTAATTTCCACAGGTATTGGCTTTGCAGGCTTTTAGCAATTCAGGGGAAAAATTCAAGACTTTTGTTTCGGCAACCGCATACTCCCACGCCCGTCCCCGCAAAGCCGTTTCAAATTGTTCCTTCATGGTTCATTATACAATGGCAAGGGATTTAATACAATCTTTTTATACGACTTTTGCGGGGGAGGTTTGAGACGGGGCTGTACATAATAAGAGTCTGCCTGCAAGCAACCGGTTTTGAAGGCAGACTCTAAATAAAATTCCGCTTAATCCGCGGACCGCCTTTGAAACACAACCGTCTTGCCGCTCTCACTGCTTTGCCTAATCGCATCAATAAGCCATGTTACGGGCAGGGCATCCTGCGGGTGAATGTACTCACCCTGGCCGGTTTCCAGGACATGGTAAAACTGGGCGATAAGTTTTTGGTGGCTATTACCGTAAACGGATTTGCCTGCCGAAGGGGAGCGGTCTCGGACCAGGATGCTTTCTTCACCTTCAATACGCTGGTACAGGGTTTGGTAGCGTATGGTAAAAACGGCCTTTTCACAGCTTACTTCAATTTCCGCGGGTACATCGCGGCTATTAGCATTACTGCCGTTGAAGAGGCCGCTTATCCCGCTTTCAAAACGGATACTTGCGGAAGCGGTATCCTCAACTTCAATATCGTAATCCAGAATCTGGGAGATTGAGCCCTTGACATCCTTTATAGGGCTGCGGGCAAAGTACTGGATCAGGTCCAAAGTATGAAGGGCCTGGTTTATCATATTGCCGCCGCCGGCCTGGGCCATAATGCCCCGCCAGGGTTTTGCCTCATAGTAGGCTTTACCGCGCTTCCAGGCTACAAGACCCCGTACACCCGTAACGGCGCCGAATTCGCCGCCTGCAAGTATCTCCATAAGTTTTTCGCTGCTCGGATTTCTCCGGTTTTGCAGACAGATACATATCTTGACACCCGCGGCCTTCTCTAATGCCGCGTACTCAAGGCCCTCTTTGTAATCCATGGCTAAGGGTTTTTCCGCAAAGATATTATAGCCCGCCTCTGCCGTATCCCTGGCAACCGGATAGTGCAGGTAATGGGGAAGACAGATATGCACCACGTCCGGCTTTACTGCGGAGAGCATTTCGCGGTAATCTGTAAAGAAGGAAGCGCCCTGGGGCAAGACCTCTTGCCGGCGCTTGTCCGTATCGCAGCCTGCCGCAAGAACCGTGCCGGGAATAGCCGCAATTGCCGCCAAATGCACCGCTGAAATGTCGCCTAAACCAATAACTACCGCTTTCAACAGAATAGCCTCCTAAGAGTCTGGGGTATTGTAAATTATACGATTTTCGGGCAACGCCCGATAAGATACTAAGTTATCTTTACCACGGCCTTGATGCAGCCGGTTTCAGGCTTAATCCATACGGCAAACTGATCTACCGCTTCCTCCATATTTGCCGTATGGGTAACAAAACCTGTTGTATCTACTCGTCCGCCGGCTATACCGGCAATAACATTGGAAAAATCTTCCTTGGTGGCGTTCCTGCTTGCCATAAGCGTAACTTCCTTTTGATGAAAGAGGGGATCGGCAAAGCTGATATCCGCGCGTACCAAACCGACAAAGACGATGGTTCCCCCGTTGGAGACAAAGTCAAAAGTCTTCATCATCTGGACGGCGTTTCCTGTAGCGTCAAAGACATAGGGCGGGTACTCGCCGCCGGTTAAATCCGCCGCGGCTCTAACCGGATCGGTTCTTGTTCCATTAATAGTATGATCCGCCTTCGCGGTCTCCTTTGCATAGGCAAGCCGTTTATCATTAATATCGAGGACTATTACCTTGAGCCCCCGTTCCTTGAGGGCGTGAATGACGCCTATGCCTATAGGACCCGCGCCCACTACCAGAGCCGCTTCCCCTGCACGGGGATTGGAGCGCCGCACACCGTGAAAGCCTATGGAGAAACATTCCACAAGGGAAAGGTCTTCCGGCGCAACCTTTCCGGCAGGCACAATATAGAAAGCGGGAAGGCTGATATACTCCTGCATACCGCCGTCGGTATGTACGCCCAGGCATTGCAGGCTGGTACAGCAGTTGGTCTTGCCGTTCCGGCAGGAAATACACTTTCCGCAACGCAGATAAGGCAGAACCGAAACCACATCCCCTTCCTTAAAACCGGAAACCGCCGCCTTTGCCGAAGCCGGAATTTCGGCTACCTGCACCGCAAGTTCGTGCCCCACAATACGGGGATAGTTAAAATAAGGCTGTGTTCCCTCAAACGCGTGGAGATCTGTTCCGCAGACCCCCGCCTGTAGGACCTTGAGCAATACTTCATCGTTTTGCGGTTTTGGTTTTTCCCGATCTTCTACGGCCATTTCACCGGGTTTTTTCATTACTAATGCTTTCATGTTCTTATTGTAGTATAGAAAAACTCCCGGTGGAAGAGGTTTACTAACCTTTTCTGACATAAAGGGGTATAGAACTTAACTCCTTATCATCAATGTATAAGACAAAATTGACTAGACCGCTATTTTTAAAATAGAGATTCGATATAGTAAAAACCAGATGCGATACCGCGGTGGCATTCCCTACCCCTTTTACCTCAATATTTCCGGTAATAGCGCTGATATTCGTTTCGCCGTCCAGGTCCTGCGTTTCTATACGGAAGCGGTGGTTGGCAAATTCCCAAAGATCAAAACGTATTCGTATAACTACCGAAAGCTGCGGATGTTTACAGGGGAAATTCCTTGCAATGATGGTATCGAAGGTACCGACTACCGTAAGTTTACCGCTGTTCTCCTGGGCAAAATCGCAAAAGGTAAATAATTCAATTTTCATTTACCTTAATTATACTCATTTTTAGTAACATAAAACAGCCCTTAATTCAATTCAACCTAAACTTTTCAATTCAACCTAAACTTTTCAATTCAACTTAAACTTTGAGTTATTTAAAACCCAACTAGCAGCCTGTTGCACTTGTGGATTTTTTGCATGAATATGCAAAAAATCCCGATCAATGGGCATGCTTTCGGAGTTTGCAAGGTATAAATATTCATAAATATGAATATTTATACTA
>JAISQR010000119.1 GCA_031274035.1 Treponema sp.
TTGGCGGATCTTACCGAAGACGGCGAGGCCTTTGAGGTCCGGTACGATGTAGGGGGAGCCGTCCCCGGCGCGGAGGACTACCGCCTTGATTTTACGGTGACCCGGAAAAACACCGGCGCCGTGCGGGGAGACTCCCTCCGGTGGTCCATTGCCGATGACCGGAGCGGCATACTGCTGGCCTTTGACGACGATTTCAGGGACGCCTGGGAGGGGATCTTCGACCTTTTGGACGCGAACAGCGCCAGGGTTACCTTTTTTGTGCAGGGAGATTTTAGCCCCTTCTGCACCAAAGCCCAAAGCCGGGGACACGAAATCGGCTATCACACCAAAGAGCACCTCAACCTGACCCGGGTAAGCCGGGAGGAATTCGACCGGGAAACCCTTTCGGGCATCGGGACCTTCAGGCAGGCCGGGGTCCCCCTGCGGGCCTTTGCCTACCCCTTCGGCCTCTCCGAACCCTGGATGCACCAGGTCCTCCTGGAAAATTTCGCCGTCTTGCGGGGCTTTGGAGTGCGCTACCGCTTATACAACCCGGAAACGATCCGGCAGGGTTATATCGGTTCAATATCGATAGACAATATCATCTATAAAACTGATGTCGAATTTTACAGAACCATAGACCTTATGCTCAGAACGGCCAAATTTATCGGCGGGGACAGCATTGTCCCCATGACCACCCACAACATTTCAGGCGACGCCGACTGGGGCATCAGCCGCCCCAGACTGGACTACCTCCTCCGGACCGCCGCCGCCCTCAAACTGAGGTTCTACCGCTACGGGGATTTTTTTTAGGACACCCGGGATTTTCGGAGAAGGGTGAGGCTTTCCCAAAACTGTAGTTTTACCGCAAACTTGACAAATTACTTTTGAATAGAGTACCATAAACCATGGAAATTCCTGTTGGCTTTTATTCTTCTCTTTCCTCTTGAAACAGGGCCTGTCTCCAAATCGTGGGACAGGTCTTTTCATAAATCAATACTGGAGGTGAAAATATGAACAATTTCCGCAAACAACTGTTGTTTGTTTTAACGGTGGCGGCCCTGCTGGGTTCCTGTGATCTTTCGGGTGGTAATGGGGAAAGTGGTGATCCCAATGTTGTGGACGGGGTGGATTATACCGATTACAATTCCGGTTATTCGATACAGGTGCGGAACGAAACCAATAAAGACCTGGTGGCCTTTAAGGGTAATTTATCCGCGGAGACTCTTATCGGGGGTATTCCCGCCGGTGTTTCGCAGCATGGGTTAAAAAAGGATGCCACCTTGTTTAATGATACTACCTCGTTTACGCTGACCCTGATTACTAAAGAGGACTATGCGGCCAATAAAAACAAGCTGCAGACTTTACAGCAAACCCCCTTTACGCGGCTCTTCGCCTTTTACAACGCGGCGGGAACCAACGATAATGTCTTTACTATTTCCGGGCACCTGGGCGGAACCAACACGTTGATAATTCAGAATAGGACCAATTACAATGTGGAAATCCGGGTAGGCGGCGTTACAGGCGAAACCCTGGGCTTTGTCCAGCCGCAGACATCCACCGGAACCACATTTTTTGTTGATTCCCGGGATTTTGATATTTACCCGGTCTTTAAAAGGTACAATCCCCTGAGGGATGAAATGTTGACGATATTCCCCAAAGGCGCAACGGACCTTCCGTGGTATACTTCAATCTCATTGGGCGAAGCGGATCAGACAACACAAACATTAAATGTTTCCAGTATCCTAAGCGAGCAAGACGTTACAACCGGAGCCGCCTGGCTTGTTATTAATAATCAGTCAACGGATACGGGCGTTCAATTGATGCGGGGAGATACACCTATACAAACCGCTTCCGGTATTACCACAATTAACCGGACATACTCTCGAACCTTCCAGATTGATATGCCAAAGGCCGGCAATACATACGCCTCTTCCGTGTCAATTGCCGGGTATACCGTAGGGCGCAGTGCCGACGGAAAACCAATCGGCACCGGAACACATACGCTCGAAATTGACAAGATGTATATGGTAACCGTTACGGGCAGCGCCAATGCCGATACTCTCTCCGTATCCAAGCCTGTATTTCAGGCTGATGTAGACCTGGACGATTTTGATGTAACACAGTAGTAATCGCCGCTTGAGGGGGCAGATAACATGAAAAATCTGAAAAAGTTATATTCGTTTGCCATCGGTATGGCCCTTATTGTTCTTTTAACTGTTTTCGGCGGATGTAATCAGCCTACCGCGTCCAATCCCAAACCAAACCCCGATCCACAGCCCGAGACAGAGACAGCGATTCAATTTGTGAATCCCGGCCTTTTTCGCATTTCGGTTTATTCTGCCCCTGATCGGCAACTCGATTCAAAAATTGCCGATATTGAACCCCGCAGCAATTCAAATGCCATCGCCTGGACTCCTAGTCCGTCGGGTTATTCTTTCTATTTTTCGTTTACCCTTTACATTGGCGTTGTACAAATTCTCTTTACCCCCGGCGATGATAAGGGTGTAACGATAGCCAGGATAGACGCCGATAAAACAACATCGATCGCTATTCCAACTATCGAAAATATTTATACCGATAAAACCGTGTTTATAACAAACGATGTGTACCTTTCCATTAAAAACAACGGGACTAGTGCGTTCCGTTTACAAAAAGGTGATATGGTTATAACGCGATACGATTTTCCTTCTGACCTGGTAAACGTCAACGAGACCGCTTTATATAAATTTGAAGCGGGTTCCGCCTCGGCATATAGCCTCTTGGTAAACGCTACCAACTATCCACTCCCGCTGACTAATTTTGAGGCGGGTCATTTGTACACCATGGTCTATCACGGCGCCTCACTCAGTCTTGACAATGATAAAGCTATGACCATAGATAATGCTTTATCAGACGGCATGGGCGATCTGCCGGTTCCTTCGGGACTGCAAGCTGTTAAAATATCTTCCGGTGTACAAATATCATGGAACCCGGTAGGAGGCGCGTTGTATTACGAAGTATACCGGGGAGCAAGCGCGTCAGGTGTGTATTCTTCAATCTCAACAAACACGATCACTACTACCTCGTATACAGATCCAAATCCAAACAACGCCGGGATTAATTATTACAAGGTCCGCGCATATTCCGGGGATTACCGGAAATCAAGTAATTATTCTGCCCATATTTCCTTTGCCTCTTTCCCGCCTAATGCACCGGGACAACCAATGGTAACTATAGGTAATGGTTATCTGGCGATAAATTGGGAAGCGGTAGCGGCGGCTTCTTCCTATGAGATATATGTAGGAACAAGTGACAATACTTCTTTGGCATCAAAGTACGGCAGCGACATTGAAGGGGAAACTTCGGCGGTTGTGTCCGGCTTGACAAACGAAACGCCCTATTATGTGTGGATAAAGGCCAAAAACAACGCCGGAACCAGCGGCTTTAGCCAAGGCGTAAGCGGCGTTCCCGACTCGTTGGCCAGTGCGCCGGCTGCTCCTGCGATTCCCACGATGCAGGAGTGGGATTCGAAATTGACGCTAAGCTGGGCGCCGGTCGAAACGGCCTCGGCGTATGAGGTGTGGATAAATACAACGAATAATTCCGACGGCGCGAACAAATACGGCGAAGACATAACCGGAACCGCCATCACAGTCGATAGCCTTGTGAACGGAACACGCTACTATGTGTGGATAAAGGCAAAGAACCGTATCGGTACCAGTGCGTTTAGCCCCCCAGTAAACGGTATACCAATGATAAGAACGGGTTTGTACAAAGGAGCGCTTGATACGGCGCATAAGGTCGGCAATCAAAACCTTACGGATGCGCTGGAGTATATGTCGGCAGATGCAATGAGCGGCACAAGCTACTTCATTGTGCTGGGGGCGGATGAGTCCATTTCGCCCAGCACCCTTTCGTATTCGGGACAAACCGTGAACATTACCCTTGCGGGGGGAGAAGGCAGCCATACCGTGAGCCTTTCCGCTTCCGCTTATGGTTCGCTTTTTACCGTTGGAAGCGGCGTTACGCTGGTCCTGGACAGCGGCGTTACGCTGAAGGGACGTAGTAGTAATACCGCCTCGTTGGTTCGTGTAGATTCCGGCGGAACCCTAACCATGAAGGGTAACGCGGTAATCAGCGGCAATACATCCTCCTCCGATGGCGGCGGGGTGTATGTCTACAGGGGAACTTTCACGATGGAAGGCGGGGAAATCAGCGGTAATACTGCCTCCTCCGGTATCGGCGGCGGCGGGGTCTGTCTCTCCGATGGTACTTTCACAATGAAAGGCGGGATAATCAGTGGTAACAGCGCCTCTTCCTACGACCGCCTCTATGGCGGTGGGGTGTCTGTTTGGGGAGGGTCATTCGTTAAAACGGGTGGGACTATTTACGGGTCAAATGCTTCTACTGCGTTAAAAAATACTGCCTCGGGTGGCAGTTATTACGGTGATGCGGTTTTTGTTTATATTAGTGGCACAATCAAAAAACGCAACACAACCGCAGGCGAGAGTGTAAACTTGAACAGCGGGGTTGCCGATGTGGCGGGTGGATGGGAGTAGGGGCCCGACTAGCAGTCTGTTATACTTAGCAAAAGCAATTTCCGGGGAAGAGGGTGTTGGGGAAGCACAACAGGCTGCCAGGCTGGAGTACCTCCTCCGGACCGCCGCCGTCCTCAAACTGAGGTTCTGCCGTTACGGGGATTTTTTTTAAGGCTGCCCAAGGTTTATTCGGCAATTTAACATTACGGAAAAATGACCATTTTTTACTTGCACCTATCTTCCCACAACTGAAACAATCTGCTATACTATCTCCAATGAATCAAAAAATAGTCATAACAAATTATAAAATTCCTTCCCAAAACCGTGCCGTTTGGCACGGAACTTGCTCTCTCTCGTACAAACGTTAAGTAATTTTTCCCTTTATCCCATATTCTTTTTGAAAAAGAGCCTGAAAAAAGGCCGCGAAGCCATCAGTGGCGGCACGGTTTTTGTCCGGGCTTTTTTATATTCCCCGATTGGGGAAAAATTCGCTTCTATTCGATTTCGCCGTCCTTATGCCGGCGGCGATGTTTACAATAACGCCGCCATCCCTGATGGCGTAAAACAAGTATTTTGCGCCGTGTTTGCGGTGTAAAAGAAACCACTTTTGGGTGGTTAATAAATAAGTCGGGCAATGTCCCGAAAAAAGTTACCATATCAGGAGGGTAATACAATGGCAGTAGTAGCAGGAAAGTCAAAAACAACGGCGTATCTCTTGTGGTTTTTCTTGGGATGGTGCAGTGCCCATAAGTTTTATTTGGAAAAAACGGGCATCGGCATTTTGTATTTGCCGACAGGGCAATTATTCGGCATCGGTTGGCTTATTGACCTTTTTACTCTTGGTTCGCAGGTTGACAATTATAATCTGCTTCATGGACTGCATGAGGGGCCGGGTGTTCTTCAAGGCCTGCAATCAAACAACCAAAACAACCAGAATATAGTTGTAAATGTCGCTGCCCCAACCGGAACTACGCCGGAGGTCAAGATTTCAGCGGAGAAGCAGATTTTGGCATTGTCAGAGAAGAGTTCATCTCTTTCGCTCAAACACATTGTTTCTCAAACCTCGCTGGATATGGAAGAAGCCGAAGAGGCGGTTAAGAAACTGGTCTCCAAGGGGATGGCAAAAGAACAGGTGAGTTCCGACGGAAAACTCACTTACGATTTTTCATAATGAACTGCGCTGACCACCCAGGGCGGCAGGCAAATAATCTCTGTATGAGTTGCGGGAACTGGTACTGCAACTCATGTATGGATTTGTCTCATAATCCGCCGATATGCAATAATTGCAAAAGGGTCAATAAACCGGAAATTATGCCGGAACAAGCGTATCAGGAAGGCATAGGTTTGTTTGGTTTGCTTTTCAAATCCCCTGATAAACTGAAAACAATTATCAAGGTCGGATTGTGTCTATTTTTTGCAGCTGTTTTGGGATTAACAATCCTTTTTCAGTTAAAAGGGTTTTCCTGGCTGTTGGATATAAACTACAATTTTTTACGCTATATTCCTGTTTTTGTGGCATTGTTGGCGGTGGTTGGCGGATTTGTTTTTTTACAGCCGAAATCAAAGGGAGGGAAAGGTATCATTGAGAATATTACCCCGGCCCAGATTGACACTCTCTTGAAGACCGACAACAGACTAACGCCCAGCCGTCTTGCTAAAGCGACAAACACCTCGGAAGAATACGCAAAAAAGATTCTCTTCTCGATCAAATGGTTGTTGACGGAAAGTTGGAAATTTCAACGGCAAATTCTTATGAATTGACATATTCAAAGAATTTATTGCCATAGAGGAGTTATTATGAGCAATTCTGCAAAATCGTCCCTCTCACGTTTTTTGAAAATAATCTTCTGTGCCGCTTTAATTTTTGGAGCCTATATAATTGGAGATAATTTAGGCTATAAAAGAGGTTACCAGGAAACCGCGGAGTTTACATTGAGCAAACTTGGTATCGCTGAAACGGTTGATGATTATGGCGATTACGACACAATTCTGGATGAGTACCTTGCAGAAAGTAAGAGTATTGATAAAAGCATTGAGAATATATTATCGGCGGAAAGATTGGGCGAAACAGCGGCTAATTTAGTAACAGAATTTATCAATGGTCTGTTTGGGGAGTAACGGAGGACGCAAAGGTACCCGGCACCATCAACCAGACGCCGTTTCCTTATTGCGTAAGTAATTAGAATAAAATGCGGGGCATTTTTTTCGTGCGTGGGTCCTAAGGGTGTACGGTTGCGGTACGCGCGGGAACAGCGTACAAAAGCGCCATTGGGCGCGTATATATTTAGGAGGAACTGTATGAAAAACGTAAAGATTTTTGTTCTGGCGGCGGTACTGTTTACCGCGTGTGGGTTTTCGGTATTCGCCCAGGCTGCCCCGCGATCGTACTATGTCCGCGCGGACGGCGATGACGAGAACAACAACGGGCGTTCGGAAGAAGCGCCGCTCAAAACACTTTTAAAAGCGATTGAAATGGCTTCAAAGGGAGCGGTAAAGACTATTACGGTGCTTGGCGTATTAGAACTTGATGATATTAGAATAAGTGTAACCGGTTCCCATGAGATTCTCATTACCGGTAAAGCAAACGCTTCTGATGAGGAAAAAGCGGTATTAACCGGTACGGCTCAATATTTATTTTCTGTGTGGGATGGCAGCGATATAAAAATTCGCCTTGAGAATATTGATGTTTCCGGTAGAGGAGAAAGTGCCTTCAGGGCAAGAGGCGGGAACGTGATAATTGGTCCGGGAGCAAAGATAAGCGGCTTTTATGACGGGGGCGTTAAGGTACATGGCGGTATTGTTACACTGGCGGGCGGGGAAATATCTAATAATGAAGGTGGCGGTGTTGTGGTTGTAAGCGGTACTTTCATTATGGAAAGCGGCAGTATTACTAAAAACTCCGCAAGCCAGGGAGGCGGTGTGTGGATCTTCGATGGAACAACTACAACAATTTCCGGCGGTACAATCCAAAACAATACCGCCAAAGAGGGCGGCGGGATATACGATGGCGGCGGCATTACTACAATCTCGAACGGTACCATAAGCGCAAACAATGCCGAATATGGGGCGGGTTTATATATTAACAACGGTCAGTATGCAAACAGAAATGCCACCCTAACAATTACCGGAGGGAGAATCACCGGAAACATCGCCGAGTTTGTCGGCGGCGGCGTCTATGTTGCCTCAAAAAGTGTTTTTAACCAGCGGGGCGGAACCATATCCGGCAATGAGGCCGGTGATGGCGAAGGCGAAAATATCTTCAGGCAACAGTAGCCGGTACAGCGTTTGTTTTAGAATGGTTTGGTTTTAAACCTAATAGGGTTACTATATTTTAAGTTTTTTGCCTAAGGAGGGTAAAAATGAAAAAGAATGTTTCTGTTTTAGTGTTGGTGGTGTTGGCCATTGGCTTTTGCGCGTCTTGCGGAGCGGGCGCGGGACCGGGGATTAAAGCCGAAAAAGAAGGTGTGGAATGGGGCCTGAGGGATTTTATAACCTATCTGCAAGATACCGTTCCCGGATTAGGGTATAGAACAACTGACCAGGGGACAAATTCCGGAACGGCGGTGTTTCTTCGCGGATTAGCCGGGGTTGACGGCATATCCGTTCAGGCAAGCGAAGACCCGGCAGCGGCAAAAGACCTTGTTTTCTTGGCGAAAGGGAATGGCTATGATGCGTTTTCCTGGGGCAGGTTTGTCTTTCTGGATTATGAAAATTCTCGATTAAGTAAAACGCTCATGGCTCTATACCAGGGGCTTCTTACCGAAGGTAAAACCAAAAAAACGCTAAAAGGAACATGGGAAGGTACTATCGAGCGTTCTGATGTCAGTTTTATCTTTGACGGAAAAGAATTTAAAATGTCTATACATGACTCAAACTATATTGTAGTTTTCAAAGGCTCTTATACTGCTACAAATGATAATCTGTCATTAAAATTTACCCATGCGGGAAGTAGCTTAAGTAATTTTAATGGCAGATTTTTTGAGGGTGCGTTTGAGGCTACGGTAGATGACATTGATATCACTGAAAGACAACTAGCTGAAATAAACTCGTTAGTTGAAACTGAAGATTACGGTAAACTTGCGGCATATTTGACAACGAATTTTAAGCAATTCTTTTCCGTGGATAAAGATTATCTGTGGGCCACTCTTCCTGCGGATTCTGATTTTGTTTCCGCAATCAGCAGCGAAACACCGTATTTCCGGTTTAATACCAGATTAATCATGGTTTTAGGAGGCGATGTTGAGGAAGATGATTCTTGGTTTGATTTAACGCTCAAAGAATAAGGCGGCGCAGAGGTGACAGGCGCTTTTTTGAAATCTTGTATTGTGTGAAAAAACGCCTGTTATATTGACGGGTGCTATACTCTCCGCAAAAGAGATAAAACTACGGCAAGGAGAATTGCAATGAGAAATATTTTTAGAGTACTTGGAGTTTGCGTTATCGCGGCCGCGATCTTCGTTGGATGCCAGGAGAACAAACTCATCGGGACATGGGAAGGCGTTGATGTTGACACGCAAGTAATTTTTACAAAAGACGAATATGCCACCTATGTATTTGGACAGAAACTAAGTATGCCATATACAGTAAAAAAGGACAAAATCATTACTGAAGCGTTAGGTTTAAAGTCGGA
>JAISQR010000122.1 GCA_031274035.1 Treponema sp.
AACCAGGCCACCGACCGGGCCTTCCGGATCGGCCAAAGGCGGAACGTCTTCGTCCACCGCTTCATCACCCGGAACAGCTTCGAGGAAAAGATCGACGCCATGCTGCAGAGCAAGCGGGAACTGGCGGAGATGACCGTCTCCTCCGGGGAATCCTGGCTTGCCCGGATGAGCCACGAGGAACTGCGGGCCCTCTTTAACCGCTGACCGCTTTTAATATAACTGCGCCGGACCGGAGGTCCGACCACACGGACGACATGGACGGACACACTAAGTTTGAACCATAATTCTGAGCGTGATCACCTATCTTTAAGAATTTAAACCACAAAGGACACGAAGAACACAAAGGGAAGAAGCGTCCATGTCGTCTTTTCAGACAAATCAGATATAGATTAATGAAAGAACCAGCATCAAGCCCCTTCGTGTCCTTTGTGTACTTCGTGGTTTTTATTTTTGGGGCTTGGTAATCAGTCATCGATTTATAGGTCAAGTTTAGTACTCTGGAGAGAATTGCTGAAGTACTTGCCCGTGTGGTAGAAACTAAGCGCCCGCTATGCTAAACTTAGGGCGTACTATAAATAGTATGTATACCTTTGAGCAGGTAGATTTTGAAGATAACATCAAAAAGCCGTTACGCCCTGGAAGCCCTGGTGTATATGGGGAGCGTCGGCGGTGAAAACAGCGAACCCCGGAACGTTAAATCTCTGACGGAAGGAACCGGTATCCCCCCGCGTTACCTGGAACAGATACTGTTCACCCTGCGAAAAAAAAGGATCATCAAAACCAAACGCGGCCCGCGGGGGGCTACTATATAGCCGCGGACCTTTCAAAGCTGACCGCGGCGGAGGTGGTGGGCGCCATGGGCGAGGAGATCTGCGTGGCCCCCTGTGTCGCAAGCCGGGATGAATGCGATAACGGCTTTTATGAACGCTGCGTTACCCGGGAGGTTTGGCAGCGGATTACCGGCGCGGTTACCGAAAGGCTTGAGGGCATAACCATAGGAGATCTGGCCGCGGATTACGCCGCCACGCAAGGGAAGCCATGAGGCTTTCGACTATGGGGCTGTACGGATTGCGGGCCATGGTGGACATGGCGCTTAATCCCGGGGATGCTTTTATTTCCCTTAAATCCGTGGCCGAGCGGCAGGGTATTCCCCAGGGCTACCTGGAACAGATCTTCGCGGCTCTCAAAAAGGCGGAACTCCTGGACGGCCTTACCGGCAGTTCCGGCGGCTACCGGCTCAAGCATCCCGCGGACAGTATCACCGTGCAGATGGTGTTATACGCTCTGGAAGGGGATCTGTCGGTGGTAAGCCGCATCCCCCGCCGGGAAGAGACGGCTCTGCAGCGCTGTATCCGGGACAAGCTTTGGGACCCCATTAACGCTTCAACTAAGGAAATTATATTTCGGGTTTTGTGGCGGAAATCGAAGTCCTTCCGCCCATGACCTTTCACCCCGCCTGGGGTGAAGAAGTCTGCAAAACCGTGGTGGATATTATCAGGGAACATGCTGAAAAACAGGGTATCACCGGGGCGGTGCGGATTACCCCCGTGGACATCCGGGAAGGCCGGGATCTTACCCATATGTGGCGGGGTTTTCATTGGGATGCCGTGCTGGAAACCTTCGACCGCTGCGCAAGAACGGGGGCGGATTTGCTCGCCATTGAGTCCATAGGCGGTAAGGAAGTCCACGATGACGCCCTTATGTACTGCAACCTGCGCCATGCCATCTGGGCCCTTTCGGTTCTCGGCTGCAGGGACATGCAAAAACTCTGGACCGCCATCGTGGAAATCGCTGAAAAGACGGGTTCCGTGGCCTCCGGGGATACCGCCTGCGGTTTTGCCAATACCGCGATGGTTCTGGCGGATCGCAACTATATTCCCAAAGTATTTGCCGCCGTCATCAGGGTAGCCAGCGCCGTGAGGAGCCTTGTGGCTTATGAATGCGGCGCCAAAGGCCCCCACAAGGACTGCGGATACGAAGGGGTCTACGTCAAGGCCATTACGGGCACCCCCATAGCGACGGAAGGGCGGGTTGCCGCCTGCGCCCACCTCTCGCCGGTCGGTAATGTGGCCTCCTGTCTCTGCGATCTCTGGAGCAACGAATCAATTCAGAATATCAAGCTCCTGGGAGGCCCCGCGCCGACGGTAGGTTTTGAACAGCTTGAATTCGACTGCCGGCTGATGAACAAAGCCTCCGAAACAGGCAACGCCGCCCTCCTGCGGGATCTCAACGCGGACAGCGACAGCCTCTATGACCCCCAGGCCTATGTGCTGCGTCCCGACGTAGTGCTGGATATCTCCAGGGAGATAGTCAAAGTAGAGGGCTGGTACCCGCGGATGCGGGCCGCCGCAAATCTGGCGCTGAGTCATATCAGGCAAGGCAAGGTTATGCTCGAAAACCAGGGCGTAAAGGTCTACGATCTGGGGGTTGACGTTTCCGAGGATGTTATCATCGAAGCTGTCGGTGATTACGGCGCGGACCTGCTCTGCCTTTCGGCGCTGCTTACCACAACCATGATTCAGCAGAAGGTCGTCCTTGACGCCCTCAGATCTTCAAAGCTGCGGGACCGCGTCAGGGTAATGATTGGGGGCTCGCCGGTAAGCCAGGGTTTTGGCGAATACATCGGCGCCGATTTCTACGCCAAAGACGCCTTCCGGGCGGCCGAGACGGTCCGGACTTTGCTAAACCAACCGGTAAAACGTTTCTAACCTCAAATTAAGAAAAAAACCACGGACCGGACCTTCGGTCCGAAAACAGGGACTTTCTGCCGGGCGGCTGAATAGGTACCCCAATTTTTAAATCCGAAAAAAAGTGAAAAAAAAGTTTGACAAGCCAAAATAACCATAGTACCATATCATAAGTTACATTATATTAGTAAGTATCCTTTGGAAATACGTTTTCCGGGGTGAAATACGGGAAATTTGAGGGAATTTGGGTAAATTGGACAATATTTACTCATAGTTAGTAAGTTACAGCGGGGCTGTAAGCTGGGACGGGATAAAGATGGGGATCAAACGAAAAAACCTTGACGGGGTTATGGAACGCTTGGGGCTTATTGTCTCCCTGGTGCTGCTGGTAATTATTTTCAGCAGCGTAAGTCGTTTTTTTCTTACCTGGGACAACATTTCCAATATGCTGCTCTCCATAGCGCTTTTGGGTATTACCGCTTCCGGAATGACCATCGTCATCATCTGCGGCGGGGTGGATCTTTCCATCGGCAGCAACATCGCCCTTACGGGGGTCATAGTCGGCAGTATTCTGCACGGAGGGCAGCCCCAGTGGGTCGGGATTCTGGCGGGCCTGGGGGTGGGGATCCTCATCGGCATATTAAACGGGGCATCTATTTCGATATTTAATATCACCCCCCTCATCGCTACCCTGGCGTCCATGATCATCGTAAAGGGTGCGGCTTTTCTTTATTCCGGCGGTATATCCTTTGGGATCTACAACACCGTGCCGGTATTTCCGGACTTCGGTTTCTGGGGCAGGGGTAATATCTTCAATATTCCAACACCGGTAATACTCTTGTTTATAGTAATGGCCATCACCTTTTTTATCCTTTCCAAAACCGTTTTCGGGCGCGAACTCTACGCCGTCGGCGGCAATGAGGAAGCGGCAAAGGTGAGCGGCATTAAAACTACCAAAATTAAAGCCCTTACCTATCTGATAAGCGGCGGCCTGGGGGCCTTCGCGGGGATCATCCTGGCGTCAAGGCTGACCGCGGGGGTACCTACCGCGGGAACAGGATACGAGATGAACGCCGTGGCCGCGGTTGTTCTGGGGGGCGCAAGCCTCAATGGGGGCAAGGGCAAGATAGAGAACACCCTCCTCGCGGTATTGGTGCTGGGCGTCCTGAGCAACGGTTTTGTTTTGATGGGGTTCTCAACTTTTTTGCAGGATGTGGCCAGGGGTATTATCCTGCTCCTGTCTGTCGGCATTGATGAAGCCCGTAACCGGGGGAGAACGAAGTAAATGGACGGACAGCCTATTCTTGAAATGAAGGGCATATCCAAATATTTCCCCGGTGTCACCGCCCTGGACAAGGTTGATTTGGATGTACTGCCGGGGGAGATTCACGTGCTGGTCGGTGAAAACGGCGCCGGTAAATCTACGCTGATAAAGATTATCTCCGGACTTTACAGAAAAGACGAGGGCAGTTATTTTTTCAACGGCCGGGAAATTAATCTCTTGTCTCCCAATCATGCCAGAACGCTGGGGATCAGCACGGTATATCAGGAATTAACCCTGGCTCCGGATCTCAGCGCGGCGGAAAACATCTACATGGGTAACCTTGCCCGCGACAAACTGGGCCTTGTTGACTGGAAGCGGGTTTACAAAAACGCCCAGGAACTTTTGGAGAGCCTTGATATTGATATAGATTCCCATATCAGGGTATCAAAACTATCGGTCGGCTTTAGGCAGATGGTCGAAATCTCCCGCGCCCTTTCCCTTAATTCAAAAGTGCTTATTCTGGATGAACCCACAGCGGTGCTGACCGACAAAGAATCGCAGATACTGTTTAAACATATCCGAAACATACAGGAGAAAAAAGTAGGGATCATCTACATCTCCCACCGGATTGCCGAAATTCTGGATTTGGCGGATCGCATTACGGTACTCAGGGACGGCCGAAAAATAGACACCGTTAACGCCGGGTCGGTAAATTATGATAGTATTGTCAGAATGATGGTGGGGCGTGATGTCAACTCCGGTTATACCGGGCGCAAAACCGGCGAAAAAAACTTTATGGAAATACGGAATTTTTCATCGGCCGACAAAAAGGTCAAGTCGGTCAGCTTCGGTATAAAAAAAGGGGAGATCCTGGGTATCTACGGTCTGGTTGGTTCCGGCAGAACGGAACTGGCACGGCTCATGTTCGCTCTGGATAAAAAAAGCAGCGGGACATTTCTTATAAACGATAAGGAAGTAACTATAAAATCGCCTATCGACGCGAAGGCGAACGGCATGGGCTATCTTCCCGAGGACAGGCGGCTTGAGGGGCTGGTGCTTGATATGGATGTGGGTAAAAATATCTGCCTCGCCAGCCACAGGGAAATTTCCAAAAACGGGCTTTTATCCGCGCAAAAAGAAAAAGCTATGGCGGAACATGGGGTAAAAAGTATTTCAATTAAAACCACGGGCCTCAGGCAGAAGATCATGAACCTTTCCGGCGGGAACCAGCAGAAGGCGATTATGGCCCGGTGGCTTGCACGCTTCCCCGCCCTTCAGTTTCTCATCATGGATGAGCCGACCAGAGGCGTCGATGTGGGCGCCAAGTCGGAGATACACAATCTTATCCGGGGCCAGGCTGAACAGGGGCTGACCGTGATGATGATATCCTCCGACATGCCGGAGGTCCTTTCGGTAAGCGACAGAATCATTGTTATGCGGGAAGGAGAAATATCCGCTGAATTCACCAACAGCGAGGCAAGCGAGGAAAAAATTATTTTCGCCGCGGCGCGGTAGCGGGGCTGTACGGAAAGCGCCCTGCTGTCAGGCTGGGCCAAAAAGAAAATTTTGGGATTGGGGCCTCTGTATTGCGGAGATTTCAATAACCTGAAATAAATATTTTCTTAATTTACGGAGGAAAAGATGAAAAAGACAGTCGCTTTAGTATTGGTGCTGCTTATGGCAGCAGGGGCCGCGGTAAATCTCTTTGCCGGCGGCGGAAGACAGGACGATCAGATCATGGTCGGCTACGCGGTTATGCGGATGGTGGACGAGTATTGGGGTAACCAGATCAAGGGCATGCAGGCGGCCAATGCCGCCAACGGCAGCAAGTTCAGGCTGGAAATCGCCGACAGCAACAATGACGGACAGATATGCCTTGAAAACGCCCTGAGCCTTCTGAGCCGGGGCGCCAGGGTTCTCATGGTGAGCTCCCCCGATCCGCGCATCGGCCCGGCCATTATGGAACGCGCCAATGCGTTGAAAGTACCGGTTATTACTTCCGATGTTTACATTGAGGGGACTTACTTCCTTACCCACGACGAAGTAAAAGCCGGGGAACTTGTCGGGGACTTTGCGGGGCAGTATTTCCTGGATCATTTCGCGGGGCAAAAGGCAAAGGTAGCGGTTCTGACCCACGCCGCCGTCGCTGCCCAGGTTGATCAGCGCATCAACGGGTTCAAAGCGGCTTTCTCGAAAAAGGTTCCCGATGCCGTGTACCTGCCCGCCCAGGACGCCGAAGGCCTCCGCGAAAAAGGGGCGAACCTCATGGCCGACATTATCACCGCCAATCCTGATGTAAATATTGTATTCAGTGTTAATGATGATATCGCCCTTGGCGCCGCGTCGTCCATTGAAGCGCGGGGGCTTTCCGGCAGAGTCGCCAGCTTTGGCCAGGGCGGCATCGGAGAGGCCGCTTTCCAGGCTCTGCTGGATCCCAAAAGCCCCTACAAGGGAACCGCGGCCTTTATGCCCTTTGGTCACGGGGAAGCGGCGGTTACCGAATTTATTCTACCGCTCCTGGAAGGCAAAACGCCGGCGCAGACCGTCTATTCTCCCCTGGAAACCGCAAGCGCCGCGAATGCGCAGAAATTCCTGGATGATATGGCAAAGAACCAATAAGCGCCTTTCCCAAAACCCGGTAGTTTTGTAAAAGGCTCAAGTTTTACCGGCCGGAGTACGCCAATCCGGCCGGAATACTGTTTCTGTTTAATGGAGATACACATGACAGGTAAAGAAAGGGTTTTGCGCACGCTTGAATTTAAAAACCCGGATCGTATTCCGGTAGATGCGTGGATTCTGCCGGGCGCCTTTTCAAAGTACGGTGAGAAGCTCAACCGGCTGGTTGAACAATACCCCTCGGACCTTATCCAGATTGCCGGGCCTTCCGATCACGGCTTTAACCCCGAATACTACCGGAGGGGAACCTACACCGATCTCTGGGGCTGCCCCTGGATCAACATCCAGCCGGGTATTATCGGGGAAGTAAAGGATCATATCCTGTCTGACGATGGGCGTTTAGACGAATACCGGGCGCCGACCGGGCGGTTTCTAACATGGTGGGAAGAATCAAAATTAAAAATCGATAGCGATATTTCCGTAGCGCGGAAGCGGGGGCAGTTTGTTCTGGGCGGATGGATAAGCCTCTTTGAACGGATGCAGTTTCTCCGGGGAACGGAAGAACTGTTTATTGATATCGCCTCAAAAGAGGGGAATACGGAAAAATTACTTGCCATTGTTATGGATTTTTACCGTGTCTATCTGGACAAGTGGCTGGAATATGACATTGACGGAGTCGCCTTTGGGGATGACTGGGGGTCGCAGAACTCTACCTTGATCGCCCCCGGGGATTTTAGGGAATTATTTGCGCCCTGTTACCGGGAGCTATGCGCAAAAATAAAGAACGCGGGGAAGAAAATCTTCTTCCACAGTGACGGCTGGATATTCGATCTCTACGATGATATTTTGGGATTTGGCGTGGACGCGATAAATACCCAGGTATGGTGTATGGGTATAGAAAAGGTCAGGGCAAAATTGGCCGGAAAAGTAACCGTTTGGGGTGAGTTGAACCGGCAGTATACTATGCCCATGGGAACTCCCGAAGATGTCCGCAAAGAAGCGCAGTTATTGAAAGACAACTTTGCCGCCGGAGGCGGCGGCTTTATCGGATTGGGTACGGTTTTAGCCGATGTACCTTTTGAAAACGCCGAAGCGATGTTCAAGGCATGGAACGGGTGATATTAATGGAGAACTTACATGAATAGGGATCACGAAATACTAAAGAACTTGGGAAACGAACTTGCGGAGATCGCCCGTCTCCCGGTACAAAACGAAAAAAAACAGCTTTGGACAAGTAATAACGATCTGCACCCGATTCGTCCGATGGTATATATGGATCAGCTCCCCTGGCATGAAATAAACACCTGCGATGAAATGAAGCTTGCCTGTGAAGACGAATTCCTGCGCAGCGTAGAATTCGGCATCAGACAGCTATTGTACAGATGGAGACACTTCCCCTGTGACATGGTAGTAGAAAACAGAATTGATATTCCCCACGCCCTTCATAATTTGGACTACGGTATGCACATAGTGGAAGAAATAAGGCAAACCGACACATCAAACGATGTTGTTTCGCATAAGTATAAAGATCAGGTGGCGACCGAAGAAGACATCGACGCCCTTAAGTACGACGAAATATGGGTGGACGAGAAGCTTGACAGGGAACGCATGGAACGCTGCCTGGAAATATTCGACGGAATCATGCCGGTCCGATTCTCCGGGATTTGCTTTCACGCCGGTGTCTGGGACAGGATCGCACAGATGCGTTCGGTCCAGGCTATTCTTGAGGATATCATAGACAGACCGGAATTTATTGTGAAGATCGTAAAAAAATTTGTGGATATTTCTATTTCGACCCTGGATCAATGCGAAAAGCTTGGGCTCCTGGATCCTCAAATGCAGTATGTCCATTGTACGGGCGCCTATACCGACGATCTGCCCCCGATGGAGGAAGGCCAGGCCGTGCCTAAGTCGAAAAACGTATGGGCCTTTGGAATGGCCCAGTTATTCACCACCGTGTCTCCCGCTATGCACGAAGAATATGATATTGAATTGGTTCGTCCCCTGTATGAGCGTTTCGGGCTTATCTACTACGGCTGCTGCGAACCGCTGCACAATAAAATCGATATTGTCCGAAAACTCAAGAATGTACGAAAGATATCCATGAGTCCCTGGGCCGATGTTCACAAAGGCGCGGAGAATATACATGGGGATTATGTGCTGTCACTAAAACCAAATCCCGCGTTCCTCGCGGTGGATTTTACCGAAGACAATGCCGCCAAAATAGTCCGTGAGGCAATTGCGGTGTGCAGGGCAAACAATACACCCCTTGAAATTATCCAGAAAGATGTAAGCACTGTCGGCTATCATCTTGATTATCTTGACCGCTGGGAAAAACTGGTAATGGGCATCGTTCAGGATGCTTAGCCGGCAGGGAACAAGGTTTCATGCTGAAAAATGAACGGAAAATTCTGGTCGGTAATCATGAACTGATTAAATATATCAACAAAAAAAATGTTTTAGACACAATATTCCATGAAAAAGAAATTTCGAGAATTGAAATCTCAAAACGGGTAAAACTGGCCATACCGACGGTGATGCGCATTGTCGATGAATTTATCCATGACGGCCTGGTTAGTGAAATCGGGAAGGGAAATTCAACCGGCGGGCGTAAACCCAATATGTTAAGTATCAATCCTGATGCCCGTTATTTTCTTGTCGCGGCAATTTCGGAGTCCGCACACTGTGTGGTTGCCGATTTGGGCGGAAAAATACTGGGCGATTATGAATTGGCGATCAATTTTTCGGGCCAGGAAGATTTTATTCTGGCCCAGTTAAAAAACTGCATGGGGCAGGCAATCGAAAAAAGCGGCTTGAGCATCGGAGATATCGCCTACTGTGGGATCGCGACTCCGGGGATGGGTTTTAAATATTTTACCGCGGGCAGAATAGGCCATGTATTCGGATATTGGTCAAAATTGAGCATAGACTTTTTCAAGAAGAAGGGTAATTTTGAATATCCTGTTGTCATCGAAAACATAGCCAAGATGGGTGCGCTGGGGGAATTAAAATACGGAAGGGGGAAAGACCTTAATTCTTATCTGTTTATTTATGCCGGTGTTGGCATTGGCATGGGCGTTGTCCGTAACGGGAACCTGGAATTGGGCGTTACCGGTACTGCCGGTGAATTTGGCCATACAACAATCGATTATAACGGACAGGAATGCTACTGCGGGAACAGGGGCTGTATCGAAAGCTACTGTTCGACTATCGCCTTTTGCCGGGAATACAAGCGGGAACTGATAAACAACGGCTTTAATACCGGGCGGGACTATTCTATCTCCGATATAGCGGAGGCGGTGAAAAACGGGGAATACTTCGCGGTCAAAGTCGCGCGGAGGATAGGGGTACTCCTCGGGATAGGCCTGGCCAATGTGATTAATTTATACAACCCCGCCGCGGTTTTTGTAGGCGGAGAATTATGTGCCATTCCGCTCTGCATAGAAACCGCCTTTGAAGAGGCCGAAAAACACATCTTTATGAACGCCAGCCGGGAAGTTAGTTTTCTTATGTCATCCGTGGAAAGTCAGGTAATCACCATGGGGACACTGGGATACGCCATCGAAAATTACTTTGACGAGTATTGTACGCTATGCTAATCGCCCTATTTGTGTTAGACTAGAAGTATACCCGCCGGGACTCCGGCGGCTCTTGAGGAGGGATGGGTGAGGGGAATAGAAGCGGTGGTTTTTGATTACGGAAAGGTGATCAGCCTGCCCCCGGCGGATTCGGTTATCACGGATATCGCGGCCCTCGCGGGGCTTCCGGTAAAAACCATGGAACACCTGACCGGGGCTTTCCGGCCCGACTACGATCGGGGCCTGGTCGATGCCGAAGGGTATTACGAAACCCTGCTCCGTCACGGGGGCGTCAAGGCGGAGGGGGCGGCGATTAAAAAGATGGCGGCCCTCGATCTTGACAGCTGGACCCGGATAAACGAAGGGACCCTGCATCTTATGGAGCGGATCAAGGCCGGGGGGACC
>JAISQR010000200.1 GCA_031274035.1 Treponema sp.
AATTGTATAAATTTGCAATTTATTGCAAATTTATACCTTGCAAACTCCCAAAGGAGCCCCATTAATCGGAATTTTTGCATGAATATGCAAAAATTCACCAAAGTCCCACAGGCTCCTAGTATACAGTCAGTCTTGTATATGTGAGTAAAAATGCTAAAATAGCCGTCATAGTATCCAATTTGGGAGGAAAGCTCTGACCAAGAAATATCGGGTAACTTTGACCGCGGCAGAGCGGGAACTGCTGGAAGGCGCCCTCAACCGGGGTAAACACAGCGCCCGGAAACGCAAACGGGCGCAAGCCCTCGTACGTGCGATGAACAGAGGACCGATGACGCGATAACGGAACGGGCAGGAATGCACTGGCGGAGGATAGAGAACCCGCGGCAGCGGTTTGTGGAAGAGGGCTTTGAGATACAGGGGGAAGATGAGGCAAGACTGGTTGCTTTAGTCTGTTCCGCCGGAAGCGGACGCCGAGTTTGCGGCGGCGATGGAGGATGTTTTGGATGTCTATACCCAGAGCGAAGACCCGAAACGACCGCTGGTGTGTATGGACGAACGCCCGAAACAATTAATCGGGGAGACGCGGACGCCCTGCCGGTTGAACAGGGGAGTCCTGAACGGTTTGATACGGAGTATGCATGCAACGGAACCTGCGAGCTATTCATGTTTGTCGCGCCCTTGGCCGGATGGAGGCGTGAGGAAGTTATCGAACACCGGAAGCGGGCGGATGGGCGGAGGAGATTAAGCGGTTAGCGGATGAGGACTTCCCTGACGCGGAAAAGATAGTTTTGGTGATGGACAATGCGAACCTTCGGTTTGACAGCACCCATAGTATCGGTTCATTATATGGGGCGTATCCGGGACATGCTTGAAATTCACTATACCCCGAAACACGGAAGCTGGCTGAACATGGCGGAAATAGAACTGAGTGTATTGAACGGTCATGGCTTGTCAGACCGCATACCGACGATGGAGCGGAAGGAACAGGAGACCGCCGCCTGGAACCGAGTACGCAATGAGAAAGCCAGTAAAATTGATTGGCGCTTTACAACGGCAGACGCCCGGATTAAGCTGAAAAGACTATATCTACAGTTTCATTCTTAACTGTGTAGGAGTATATGTAAAGGAGAATGCGGAAAGTGTGCAGGGGGAAGAGAAGCCGATAGAATGGATGTTGTATACAACGTATTCGGTAGAGCATAAAGCGGATGCGTTGAAAATAGTTGGATAGTATCAGGGCAGATGGCTTATAGAAGAGTTGTTTAGAACGATTAAGGGCGATGAAAACTGTCGAACCGTACCCGGCGATATGATACTTAGCCACTAATTTACAGAAAAAAAATCCCCCGGCAATGTAGTATGTATGCTCTTGCTTCAATTTCCGGCATGATCCCTATTATACTTTTTTTATATTTATTTCTTTTTTTTAGAAAACATACGCAAAATAAAAAATAAATGTATTAAGAGGGAAAAGTGAGTATCAAAACGTATTTATCAATACCACTATTTTCAATGTAGGATTTCATGACACAACCCATGACGTAGGAGAACGCAAGCGCCATATTCAAAGCCTTCACCGCCCAACCGGGGAAGGGGCGCGGGGAAACACCGTCAAACAATGACACACGAAGTGTGTGGACAAACATTGCTGCACGGCGTAGCGCAAGCAAATGCCATAGTATGCGTCAAAAAGCGCGAAGGCTGGCTTAACAAAGCAGCATACCTGAGCAGTGCGCGCCAAGCCCCACTTTTCATCGGGGATCGTCTACAAACGCCTCATCGAAGTTGCTTATTCAACATTTTAAGAGCCTCATAGATTCGCGCGGACTTTAGTCCGATGGATTGCGTATTTCTCGATGTCCATCCGGTCCCGATAATCGGCGGTTTTGTAGAGTTCGGCATAGATGTTCCGCACCATCTCAAGCTGCTTCGTGTAGAGCAGGGCGCCAGTGTCTACCTGCCAATGGGTATCATCCCAGACAACCCATTTTTTCCAGGGGGCGATATACCGGATGTCCGAACCATACTCTCTGACCAGCCTCTCGGCATTAGTGGAGTCGGTTAATTGGAGCAGCCCCTTCTGAAGCTGGTCAATCCGCAGGTAAATTGCCTCATCGCCGATTCCCCCATATGTCCTGTTGTTCTGTGGTGTGTCTTTCATAAACACCCTCCTATAAAAGTTTATGTAGAGAATGTAAGGCGATGAGGCGGCATCAAAAATTTGAATTTTGTTTCAATTTCCATAAGGGCGCAACGATAATAGGAGATCGCCATTTCGGCAGTTTCAATTTTATTGTTGAGTATTCCAAAAAAATTGTCTTCCAGTTTTTCAAGTTGCCTTTTGAGAAAATCAACCAACCCAAGAACCCGCTAACGCGGGGGAGGCAGAGCGGTCGGGGTTGGTGTTCTGGTAAGGTATTTGACTCAGGGTACATACCCTTAGTTTCGCCCCAAGGGGCCGGGGTATGTACCCTTCGCAAACAATCAAAGGAAAAAATTCGTTCCCTTGTTGTTGTCAATAAAGTGTTCATTATGTCTCATGTCTCCTTTAGTTTCTTTTATAAAAAACGATCTAATTTATAGGAATAGTAATACAAAAATCAGTCCCTTTTTTCCCTTCCGGCTCTGAATGTACCGAAATTGACCATCCATGGGAATCCACTACCCATTTTACCACCGCAAGTCCCATGCCCATACCCTGTTCCCGGCGCGAAGATGTTCCCCGGTAAAACATTTCAAAAACATGGGGAAGATCGGCCTTGTCAATTCCCGGCCCATTATCGCTTACCGTAAGCTGCAAAGTGTTTGCAGCCCTGTTGTCTATAAGGCGTGCGGTAAGACTGATGACGGAATCGTTGGGCGTATAGCGGATTGCGTTGTTCACCAGGTTTTCCAGCGCCCGCAGGGAGAGGCGTTCATCCATGGAAACAAAAAGCTCGGCGGGCAGCGTTATTTCAGATCGAAATTCGTGGTGAAGCAATTCAACGTCCGGGGCAAAGGCCCGTGTCGCGTCCTGTAAGAAAGCGGTGATGTTCACCTTTTGTAATTGGCCGCGCCATTCGCCGGAATCCATTTGTACATACTCCAGAAGATCATTTATCATGGCCTCAAGCTGATCCGCCTTGGCGGAGATGATCTCCGTGGCGCTGGTATGGCTGGCGGGGTCTTC
>JAISQR010000232.1 GCA_031274035.1 Treponema sp.
AATTTTCCCGGCCAGAGTTTTGGGGGATAGGAGAAAATTTCTTCCACCGGCTTTACCGCGGTTACGAATATCCAGTACAGGGGAAAGAGGGCCAGAAAAACAACGCCAATCATGACAAGGTAAATAAAAGCGTTAACCATCCTTTCCTGTTTTCTGGCCGAAAGGGCTAAACTTGACCCATAAATTTTCCGGTTTTCCGAAAAGTATGATATAATATCCCCAAAGCTATAATATGGCTAAACTTGACCCATAAAATTGAACATTTCCCTATAGCCGTAGAGGGTGTAAAATTTCTGTAGACCGCGCCAAACTGTTTTTACCCCGGGCGGACCGTCGCTGGGCGCGCGCCGGCGGCCGCCAAGATTACCCATGAGCCTGTTGCACTTGTAGGTTTTTATGGCCTTTTTTAGAAAAAAAGCCATAAAAACCACTATTATCCGGCATCCTTACGCAGTTTGTAAGGTAAAAACCGCCTAATCGGCGGTTTTTTGAGGTTTTATGCGCGAAGCGCAACAAACTGCTATGTGCTCCACCGCTGAACATAATACCGTACCTTCTCGAACGCCTGTTCAACGCTGTTCACTTCATCGTTTGTCATCAAAAACCATTCTATAGACGCAAGCCCTTGAGCCGGATGTTCTTCTTTCACGTAAATCACATTCGCCTTTATTGATTGCGGCAGTTCTTTGTTCTTGGTAAGGATTTGCGGCTTCTGTATCTCGAATAGGGCAAAACATACCATAAGCGCTGCGTCACGCGCTTTGACATTCCGCCGGGAATCCTGGGAAAGTTGTAATTCACCCCGCTCGTGTCCTGTACCGCAAGGATAACCGGCTCGTCAGCCGTCCGTTTGATAGTCCCGTTCCGGTGCGCAGCGGCGATTTCCTCCCGGTCGAATCTCTCATTCCCCTGCATTCGGTAGATAGTTGCGGACTTTAGTCCGATGCCATCTGCCGATTTTCGCTTGCTTCCCAGATTGACGCATCCGGCTGCTTTATCAGGGTTTCCATGGTCCCGGCAAACCGCTTTTCAAGCCGGATTGAACGAAAATCCACGTCCGCAAATTCTTCCGCCATATTCCCCTCTCCATAGTTTTTAGCGTTAGGGGATTCTTTATCTAAAAGGCCCAGCCAAGTCCAATTCCATATGCAAGACCGCTTGGATCGTATGAAACTGAACTCAACCCCTTCGGCATATTGAGTTCGCCTATACCAATCTTGTATCCAATATACGGCTCTAAAAAAAATCCGGTTTTATATATTACCTTCCATCCTAGGCTCGCGGCAATCACAAAAATATTACTTGCCGCTTCTTCCCCCTTGTGTTTTATTAATATTGGGGAATAGACAAATCCCCCTTCTATATAAAACTTACCCACTGCGCTGCTTAATGGATAATATCGAAGTCCGGCGCCTATATCAAATCCCATAAAATCTAGATCTGAATTTGAATAGCCTATATAACCAACATTTCCCCGCACAGATATTTGGGGCAGAAACGCACGCTCATATCCTGCCCCAATTCCAAATCCGCCTAAAAGCAAACCTGCAATCGGATATCCTAAATCAACAAATACAGCATTCTGCCTCTCCCTTTCTTGGGCAAACGCAGATGATAACCCGCCGCCAAATACAATAGCTAAAACAACCATCATAATAAGCTTTCTCAATGTATAACTCCTTTAAAAATAAACTGAATAATTTATATCATTACAATGAAAAATATGTCAACATTCAATTTGGAATATTTAGAGGATTTTATAAAATTTAAGTTTTTGGGAAAGGCTCTTTATTCGAAGGGGTCTGATACCCAAGAGCCCGCTCGCTGGCTCGCGGGGGAGCCTCTGGGGCGGTTCAATTCTTACTCCTGCGATATAGCGGGGTAGCAGACCCCCAGTACAAAATGAGAAAAGTCCGTAGGACTTTCTCTTCTCGAACGACGATACCCCGCCGAACTCAAGGTTCGCGCTCTGCTGCGGGGTTCGTCATTTTGGCGCCATTTATCAAATATTTACATATAAAACTACATTTTTGTAGCTTATTAAAAAATAGTATATTTTGACCGTAATACAATCGGTTTTTATAAAAATTAGGTAGTTTGTCTTCATACTTTTTCATATTCCGAATTGAAGTTGAGGGGATTGCATCCACAGGAATAAAGGGGTAAACTCCGTATATATAAGTAGAGATGTTATACGATACTGGCGGAGGGAAATATGCTGATCAAACGGATGAAAAAATTGACTGGAATCGATCCTAAATCATGGGAGCATCCTGCGGATAAGGCTGCGCTCAGCGCCTTAAAACAGATGAAGGGCATTGACGAACTGGTAAGAAACCTTGTATCAATAACAACCGAGCGGTCTCTCAAACTTATGGTACTGGCATCGGCGGTAAAGGTAACGCAGAATCAGTACGCGCGCCTCCATACTATCCTTGCCGATGTTGTGGATGTTTTCGATTGGGGCTATACCCCGAATCTCTTTGTAACACAGAGCCCCTTTTGGAATGCGGGTGTGCTGGGCGTTAAAGAACCCTTTATCATTATACACAGCGCTATGCTTCAAGGCTGTGAAGATGCAGAGATCGCCGCCGTCATTGGACACGAGATGGGGCACATCATGAGCGGTCATGCGCTCTACAAAACTCTGGTCTATCTGCTTGCCAATATTTCACTGAACTTTATACCTATGGGGGATATTCTTGTCGGTCCTATAAAGGCGGCGCTTTTTGAATGGAACCGCAAGAGCGAATTAAGCGCGGACCGTGCCGGCCTGCTGGCTGTTCAAAACGCGGATACCAATTTTAATCTGCTTATGAAAATGGCCGGAGCGGGGGATCTTAATCAGGTAAATATCAACGAATTTTTTTATCAGGCCCAGGAATACGAAAATCAGAAAACCCTGCTTGACAGCATCCATAAGGTGCTCAATCAGCTTTGGCAATCCCATCCCTATCCGGTTATCCGGTTGCAGGAACTGAAAACTTGGGAGGCATCGGGCGGCTATCAAAGTATATTGGAGGGGAATTATAAGAAGCGCGGCGCCGGTAATGAAAACGTACAGGAAGATGTAAAAGGCGCCTATGAATACTACCAGGACAGCGTAAAAAAAGGCGATGATCCTGTTTCAAATATATTCAATAATGTCGGCGAAGGGCTTGAAAAGGCAGCGGAAAGCATAGGCGAAAAACTCAGGGATATACTGGGGAATAACGGTTAGAAGTTTGCGGGGTCTTGCCCTAAAATTGTATAGATTCCCAAAACAGCGCGTTAATTGGTATTTTTTTGCACAGTAATCATAGTGTATAAATAGGAAACCCTCGACATTTTTTACAATAGTAGAGATAATGAAACATAGAGAGGATATATATGAAATATCTCATTGTATCGGGTAATCCCAAACACGACGGGTTGTGTTATTCCATAGCCGAAGAGGTACTCCGGGGCGCGAAGGACGGCGGCGCGGACGCCGGCTTCCTTACCGTAGAAGAATTGGGCCGCTGCCATGTCTGCGCTAACGGGTGGGGAAGCTGCCGTGAAAAGCACTGCTGCGCTTTTGGCGAAGATGGTTTTAACCGCGCCCAGGATGCGGTTAAAAAAAGCGATTCCCTGTGTTTTATCACTCCCGTCTATTGGGGCGAAACGGCGGAGGCTCTGAAAGGTTTTTTTGACCGGCTGAGGAGATGCGAATTCGGACAGAACGGCGCTCTTTCAGGCAAGCAGATTCTGCTCGTCGCCTCGCCGGGCGGAACCGGCAACGGTATGCTGACCTGTCTGGAACAGATGGACCGATTCTGCCGGCATACCGGCGCCGTCATTTTCGACTATATCGGTATCAACCGCTGGAACCACGATTATAAAAAGAGCGCTGTCTATGCGGCGGCCCGGTTTATGGCGGAAGGACGCAGGGCAGGGGAGACGGTGTAGACGGAGCGTCATTAAAGGTTGTAATTGTAAAAGGCGTGTAAAACGATGGAACCGTAGCTACTCAGGGCTCATGCGGGGATAGGGGAAACCGGTGTAATACACCGTGTTTCAGCGCCGTTATGAGCCGGTTGGAGCGAAAGGAGCAGGATCCTTTTGTTAAAAGCGCGTATGAAAAATCGCAGATCTGAGTAGTTACAAATAAATGCTGTTGTTCTGGTTTGAGAGGGTTGTTGCCTCTCTTGTTTTGTTGTGCTTTGCGCTTGAATGGCGGTATAATAGACAACAGAGCGGCCTACAGCAGTCCATTAATGTGAATTTTTGCATAAATATACAAAAAATTCATATTAGCAAGGATGTGTTTATGAAAAAATTGTTTGTCCTGGTGGGTTTGCTGGTTCTGGCAGGTAAATTTGCCGCGGGAGCGGCAAGCGGGGAACAAGCCGGGCAGAAGGAAAACCCTGAAAGTAATGAAAAAGTCTACATGATTGGAGAAACCGGTCCTGCCGGGGGCTTGATTTTTTACGATAAAGGGGCCTTTTCTTCGGGCTGGCGCTACCTCGAAGCGGCGCCGCTGGAAATGGAATTTACGGCTAAGTGGGGGGCCGATGGAGAGTATATCAACGGCACCCTACAGATAGTGGGCAGCGGGAAACAGAACACGCAACTTATAATAGAAAGACTGCAAGAACTAAAGGAAACGGGCAAGGCCGCGCAGTTATGTGCCGCCTTGGATATAGGCGGATTTAAGGACTGGTTTCTGCCCAGCCTGGGTGAATTGGATTTGATGTATAAGAACCTCAAGGTAATGGGACGGGGCGGTTTGGGAAATTCCTGGTACTGGTCATCGTCGCAGAACAGTAATTATGTGAGTGCGTGGGTACAGTATTTCGGCAACGGCAGCCGGGTTTACGACTATAAGGATACTACAAGCAGTGTCAGGGCAATTCGGGCTTTTTGATGTTTAGTATATTTTCTGCATAAACAACTTATTTTTGAGGATAAACTGCCGAATTTGTATAAATATTCTATATATTTAGAATTTATCACTTTGAAATTAGTAAGAAGGTGAATTTTCGAAAAAAAGTTCGGAAGGTACTTGAAATTATTACAGAAATGATTTATAAATAATACCAGATAATATAAAGAAGTCATGGGCCTCTTGTTTGGGGGCTATAATGCATCTTTGTATATTATAGAAAGACCCTCATTAAATGCGGGTTTATTCGAAGGGCTCTTGGGCGGTTCAATTACCCTGTCAATGATGGCGGGGGTAATTGAACCGTGTCGAAGGGGTTGTTGATTTTTTATTTTTTTGTTTAAAAAAATGCAAAAAAATAAAAAAAAAGATAAAAAAAGAGTTGACAAAGAATAAAAGGTAGAGTATATTCTACAAACCGCTTCAATAGAAGCGGGAAAGGCGCAGGGCGGAAGCCTGAGCG